>CALRMF020000017.1:0-20191 GCA_943369035.1 Curvibacter sp. AEP1-3 | reverse complement strand
CGGACATCATGGTGTTGCCCGCCTGCACGGCCAGGTCGCGCATGCGCATCAGGTTCTCGCCGACGCTGGCCAAGGCGCCCTCGGCGGTCTGCAGGTAGGAAATGCCGTCGTTGGCGTTGCGCGCGGCCATGTTGTTGCCGCGCACCTGGGCCGTCCTGCGCTCGGTGATGGCCAGGCCGGCGGCATCGTCACGCGCACTGTTGATGCGCATGCCGGTGGACAGCCGTTGCAGGGACGTGGCCAGCGTCGAGCCCGTGCCCGCCAGATGGCGGTGCACGGTCAGTGCTGCGACGTTGGTGTTGACACTCAGCCCCATGGCAGTTCCTGCGCCGGGTAATCCTGGTTGATGGGCGATGCCCGAACACGAGCGACCCTCCACGGGCCGACCGTACCTCGTCATGTTTTCGGCCGTTTCAGGAAAAACTGTTGGGTGCGGCCGGCCGTGCTAAGCTTTTTTCATTCAAAGCCGATAACACAGGATGACTACAACTGCGCCCGCCATAAGCACGCGTGAGACCGACGCGGAACAGGAGTCGCTGATGGCGTCGGCGATCCTGCGTGAGCGGGTCGAGTTGCTGCATGACCAGTTGCCATTTGTATTGGCCAGCAGCTTCGGGGCTTCCTGTGCACTGGTGGCCATGCTGTGGACGGATGGTGTCCGCCCCGACCTGCTGCTGGGCTGGCTGGCCGGCGCCGGACTGCTGATACTTGCGCGCTGGCTGTTGTTGCAGCGGTTCAAACGGCAGCCGCGGGACGCCCGCGATCCGGTGTTCTGGTCCCGGCTGTATCTGCTCATGGCCGCCCTGTCGGGCGGCATGTTGTGCCTGGCAGGGCTGCTGTTCTTCCAGACGCACCTGCTGACGCTGTTTGCCATCAGCCTGATCATCGGCGGCAGTTCCATCGTCTCGATCATGTTGCACGCGGCCTACCTGCCGGCGCACCGGGCGTTCGTGCTGCTGGCGCTGCTGCCCTTCGCCCTGCTTTGTCTGCAGCAATCGGAACCCATCTATGTGGCGCTCGGCATCATCGGGCTGATTTTCCTTCCGCTCAACCTGCTGCTGGCGCGCAAGATGCAGAACAACCTGATCGAGTCGATCCGGCTGCGCTTGCGCAACCAGGCGCTGATCGTGGCGCTGACGCAGCAGAAGGAGGTGGCCGAGGCCGCCCAGCAGCGCGCGGAACAGGCCAATGTGGCAAAGACCCGCTTCTTTGCCGCGGCCAGCCACGACCTGCGTCAACCGGTGCAGGCGCTGGAACTGTTCGCGGCCACGCTGGAGCAGCAGCTGGCCCATCATCCCAGCCGGGCGCTGGTAGGCAACATTCGCGCCGTGGGACGCGAGTTCAGCGACTTGCTCAGTACCCTGCTGGATTTCTCCAAGATCGATGCCGCCGCCATCCAGCCGGCGCTGCGCGACTTTCCCATCGCCGACCTGCTGCAGCGCATGGCGGACGACTTCAAGCCCCAGGCGGCTGCGCACGGGCTGCAGTGCCGGGTGGCGATGAGCTCGGCCTGGGTGCGCAGTGACCCGGTGCTGCTGGAACGCATCCTGCGCAACCTGATGAGCAATGCGATCAAGTACACGCCCAGCGGCAAGGTGCTGCTGGGGTGCCGGCGTGTTGGCGGTAACAGTTTGCGCATCGAAGTGCATGACACGGGCGTGGGCATCGCGCCTGGACAGCAGCGCACCATCTTCAAGGAATTCACGCAGGTCGACGGTGGTAGCGGCCTGGGCCTGGGTCTGGCCATCGTGGACGGGCTGGCGCGCCTGCTGCAGCACCCGCTGAGCGTGCGCTCACAGCTGCAGCGCGGCTCCATGTTCGCGGTGACGGTGCCGCTGGGCTTGCCTGGCCTGCCGGTGCGGCAGACCGCCGCGGCGGCCCAGGACCGGCGCTTGGCCGCGTCCATCCTGCTGGTCGATGACGACCAGTCCATCCGCCTGTCGGCGGCGCATCTGCTGGAGAGCTGGGGCTTTGCGGTGGTGACGGCCGAGTCGGCCGAGGAGGCGCTGGAGATGTTGCGCAGCACCGGCTTCCAGCCGGACGTCATCCTGGCCGACTACCGGCTGCGCGAGGGGCGTACCGGCGTCGAGGCCATTCGTGCCATGCGGGCCTACTGCGGCCGCGAGGTGCCGGCGGCCATCCTGACCGGTGACACCGAACCGGAGTTGTTGCGCGACCTCAAGGCCTCGGGCTTCGCGCTGCTGTACAAGCCGGTGGCGGCCGCCAAGCTGCGCACGCTGATTGGCAATCTGATGCGCAGCTAGGGCGCGTCAGTCGCGGGTCGGGATGTTGCTCAGCTCTGCGTTGGCATCGATCAGCACCTGCATCAGGCGCATGAACTCCGCCCGCTCCGCGGTTGACAACGGCTCGAGCAGGCGCTCCTGCGAGCGCAGCATGCGGGGTACCACGGCCTTCAGGATTCGCAGTCCCTCCTCGGTTGGCGTGATGAGGCGAACGCGACGGTCGTCCGCAGACATGTTGCGCAGGACCAGTCCACGGGCTTCCAGGCGGTCGATGACGCCGCCGATGGTCGAGGTGTCGTAGCCGATGGTTTGTGCCAGCGTCTTCTGGTCGATCCCCGGCCGGCTGCAGATCGTCTGAAGCGCGGAATACTGCACCGGGGTGAGGTTGAGGTCCGAGACTTCCTCACTGAAGAGCGCGACGGCGAGCTGGTGAATACGCCGCGCGTGGTGCCCGGGCAGGGTACTCAGGGGCACGTTTTTCCAGTTCTCGCTCATGTCTCCGTCTTTTTATCGGGGAAACCCCGATGTTAGGCGATCAGTTGATATGTATTCTAATGATAAGCATACTGATAGTAAGTATGCGTAATTAAATTTTGTGAAGGATTCGACATGATGTTCAGGCGTCTTGCATTGAAAACCGCGTGCCTCTCCGGGGCCTTGGCATTGACCGGTCTCCCCATGGCCAGCTGGGCGCAGGCCGGCACCGTCAAGGTGGGGCTGGTGCTGTCCATGACGGGGCCGTTTGCTTCCACCGGCAAACAACTGGAGGCCGGTGCGCGGCACTTCCTGCGCGAGCACGGGGATACCGTGGCCGGCAAGAAGATCGAACTGGTCATCAAGGATGACGGCGGCCTGCCCGACCAGGCCAAACGGGTTGCCCAGGAACTGGTCGTGAACGAGAAAGTCCAGGTGCTCGGCGGTTTTTCCCTGACGCCGCTGGCGTTGTCGGTGGCGCCGATCGCCACCCAGAGCAAGACCCCATCCGTGGTCTTCGTCGCAGCCACCTCCAGTGTGATCGATGCCTCGCCGTATTTCATCCGCACCAGCTTCACGCTGCCGCAGGTGACGGTCGGTGTGGCGGAATGGGCACCGAAGAATGGCATCAAGAACGTCGTGACGCTTGTCAGCGACTATGGTCCCGGCCTGGATGCCGAGAGCGCCTTCAAGGAGCGCTTCACGCTCAATGGCGGGACGATCAAGTCCTCGATCCGCGTCCCGATGCGCAACCCGGACTTCGCCCCCTTCCTGCAGCGGGTGCGTGATGAGAAGCCGGATGCAGTCTTCGTCTTCCTGCCGGCGGGTGTCGGGTCGATGTTCATGAAGCAGTTCGCCGAACGCGGACTGGACAAGGCCGGCATCCGCCTCATCGCCACCGGCGATGTGACCGAAGACGACATCCTCAACGAGATGGGGGATGTGGCCCTGGGGGTGGTGACGTCGCACCACTACTCTGCCTTGCATCCCTCACCGACCAACAAGAAGTTCGTCGAGTCCTTCAAGAAGGCCAATGGCGGCAAGCGACCCAACTACATGGCCGTGGCCGCCTACGACGGCATGCGTGTGATCCACAACGCGCTCAAGGCCACCCAGGGCCAGACCGGTGATGCACTGCTGAACGCCATGAAAGGCCAGACTTTCGAGAGCCCGCGCGGTCCGGTGCTGATCAATGGCCAGAGCCGCGACATCGTGCAGGACGTCTACATCCGTCGGGTCGAGCGCGTCAATGGCGAGCTCTACAACGTCGAGTTCGACGTCCTCAAGGCTGTCCAGGACCCTGGCCGTCGCCGTTGAAAGGAGCGCCCATGAACTGGCTTCAGAACGCCTGGTACGTCGCAGGTTTTACACACGAGCTCGACGATCAGAAGGTCGTGGCGCGCAAGCTGCTCGGCGTGGACGTCGTCATGCTGCGTCATTCCGATGGCCGCATTGCGGCGCTGGAAGATCTTTGTCCCCATCGCCTGATGCCCTTGTCGGCCGGCACGCGCATCGGCGATGAGCTGCAATGCGGCTACCACGGCATGCGCTTCTCGATCAGCGGCGCCTGCACCTTGGCGCCGGGGCAGACGCACATTCCGTCGCAGGCCTGCGTGCGCAACTTCCCCCTGGTGGAGCGCCATGGCCTGCTGTGGATCTGGGTGGGGCAGGCCGACAGGGCCGACCCCGCGCTGGTTCCCGACATCCGCTGGAACGCGCATCCGGAGTGGGCGCCATCGCGTGGTTACCACCATGTCGAGGCCGACTTTCGCCTGTCGGTCGACAACCTGATGGACCTCGGCCATGAGAGCTGGGTGCACCTGCGCACCATCGGCCAGAACGAGGAGGAAAGCATCCCGAGCTTTCCCGTCAAGACCACGGTGCCCGCGGAGGGGCTGGTACGCGCCCATCGGGAGATGCCCAACATCGTCCCGCCGCCCTTCTTCGCCATGGTGCTCGACCATCAGGGGCGCATCAACCGCTGGCAGACCGCGATCAGCCTGGCCCCGTCGATCTGCATGACCGATTTCGGTGTCTACCCGGTGGGCACCAGTCCGGACCATGCCTATCGCAGCCACGTGCTGCACCTGCTGACACCGGAAACCGAGACGACCACGCACTACTTCTGGTCGGTGGCGCGCAACCGCAGGCTGGATGACGACGTACTGACGGCGTCAATCTGCAAGGCGATCGCGCAGACCTTTGACGAGGATGCCGTCGTGCTGAAGATCCAGCAGCAACAACTGGACCGTCTGGGCGGCGCCGTACCCCGCGTGGCGATGAAAGTGGACGAGGCGCCGATCCGGGCCCGCCGGACGCTGGAGGCGTTGATCCGCAAGGAGAAAGACGACCCCGACTTCGTCTACCGTCCACCGCTGATGATCGAGGACACCACGCCCGAGCTGGCGATGACCTGAGGGTTATCCGTTGCCGATGCGGGCCTGAGCGAGCGCTAGACCGGCGTGCTGGCGCGTTCGATCAGAAAGTCCAGGAAGGTACGTGTCTTCAACGGCATGAACTTGCGCGTCGGTACCGCGGCATAGGCGGTCAGGCGTCCCAGCATCCAGTCGGGCAGCAACTGCACCAGTTGCCCGCTGTGCAGGAAGGGCAGGGCGATCAACTCGGAGATGGCGAAGAAGCCTACGCCGCCCAGGCCGGCGCGCAGCACCACGTCGAAGCTCTCGGTGCGCAGCGCCAGCGTCACAGGCACCTCGACCGGCATGCCGCTACTGCTGTCCAGCGGCTCCAGGTGCAGGCTGCGCCCGGCCTGATCCTGGCCGGGCAGCTGCACCGGCTTGAGGTAGGCGTGTTGCGCCAGTTCGGCCGGCGTGCGCGGCGTGCCGGCGCGCTGCAGGTAAGCCGGTGCGGCGCACAAGATCAGGTTGTTGCTGCCCAGCGGGCGTGCCACCACATTCGCATCGAAGCCTTCGTCGGCGGCAATGACGGCCAGGTCGAAGCTGTCGATGCGCGACAACGGCTGGGCGTCGATCGACAGGTCGAGCAGCAGCCCGGGATGGCGCTGGCGCCACAGCGCGATGCTGGGCGCAATGAAGTAGGACGCCATGGTGGGCGTGCTCACGACGCGCACCGTGCCCTGCAGTGCCTGGCTGTGGGCGGCGGCGGCCCGCTCCGCCTCCTGGATGTCCTGCAGGATGCCGTGCAGCCGCGCGCCGTATTCGTTGCCGGCCTCGGTCAGCGAGAGCTTGCGCGTGGTGCGGTGCAGCAACCGTGTGCCCAGGCTGTGCTCCAGGTCGGCCACCAGCCGGGTCACCACCGCCGGCGACAGGTCCAGCGCCCGCGCGGCGCCGGCAAAACTGCCTTCTTCAACCACGCGCTGAAAGACTTGCATGGAGAGCAGTCGGTCCATGCCTTCTATTTTATTGCTGATTTGGAAATAGTTACTTGAAAAATTTGCTGTTTTTCTTGAAATGACGCCGTCATAAAGTTCGTTCCATCGATGAATCGAAATAAATCCGACTCACCGAGGCTGGACAGACGAGAAAGCGATTTCCTGCCATGCCCAGAAAACTTTGTTTGTTTTTGAAAGGAAATTCATCATGAAGCGCACTTACGCAAGCGTCATCACCCTGGCCATTGCCACCTTCGCCGCCGGCCACGCCCTGGCCGCCGATCCCGCCGCCAAGACCCGCGCCCAGGTCGAAGCCGAACTGCTGGACGCCCAGCGCACCGGCGACATCGTGGACATCTCGCTGGGCCAGAAGCTGAACGAGCTGTACCCCACGCGTTACCCTGCCAAGCCGGTGGTGCAGGGCCGTACACGTGCCGAGGTGGAGGCTGAACTGGCTGAAGCCCGCCGTACCGGCGACATCGTGGAGGGCGAGTCCAGCCAGAAGCTCAACCAACTCTATCTGAACCGTTATCCGGCCAAGGCGGCGGTGCAGAGCCGCACGCGCGCCGAGGTGGAGGCCGAGCTGTTCGAGGCGCGCCGCACCGGCGATATCGTGGAAGGCGAGTCCGGCCAGAAGCTGAACCAGCTCTACCCGAACCGCTACCCCAAGAAGGGCTGAGCCGCAGAGTGAAAGGCAAAAAGGCCGCCGGGGTCATGGCCCCGGCGGCCTTTGTCATGGAGGGCGCGAACTGTCCCGGCTCAGCGGCTGCGTCGCACGCGCAGCAGCTCGTCCAGGATCAGGCAGGCGGCGCCGATGGTGATGGCACTGTCGGCCACGTTGAAGGCCGGGAAGTGCCAGCTGCGCAGGTGGAAATCGAGGAAGTCCACCACATAGCCGTGCAGCAGGCGGTCGATCACATTGCCGACGGCGCCTCCCAGGATGCAGGCCAGGGCAAAGGAGAACAGCCGCTGACCGGCATGCGAGCGCAGCAGGTAGAGGATGACGAGCACCGCCACCGAGGCAATGCCGACAAAGAACCAGCGTTGCCAGCCCGAGGCCCCGGCCAGGAAGGAGAAGGCAGCACCGCTGTTGTGCACGCGCACGATGTTGAAGAAGCTCGTGACGTAGGTACTCTCACCCGGGTGGAAATAGCCCAGGATCAGCACCTTGGTGAACTGGTCGGCCAGCAGCAGGATGAAGGCCAGGCCCAGCCACTGCAGCATGCCGGCGCTGGTGTGCGAACGCGGCTTGGCCATCAGGCGTGCTTCCTTTCCTCGCCAGCGCCATAGAGATTGCTGGTGCAGCGGCCGCACAGCGTGGGGTGGGCAGCGTCATGGCCGACGTCCTCGCGGTAGTGCCAGCAGCGTTCGCACTTGACATGTTTTGAGGCCTCAACGCCCGTAGTAAGGGTGTTGCCAGCTATCAATTTAATAGCGGATGTGATGAAGACGAACTTCAGGTCCTCGCCCAGGCTGCTCAGCAAGGCGTGGTCATCAGGACTGACGGTCAGCGTCACCTCGGCCTGCAGCGAGGCGCCGACCTGGCCGGCGGCGCGCAGCGCTTCGATGTCCTTGTTGACCACGTCACGGATGTCGCGGATGCGGCTCCACTTGGCCAGTAGCGCCGCATCGGGCGTGCCCAGATTGGCGTAGGTCTCCAGGAAGATCGACTCGGAAGTGCCGAACACCTTCCACGCCTCCTCGGCCGTGAAGCTCAGGAAGGGCGCCATCCAGCGCAGCATGGCGTGCGTGATCTGCCACAGCGCAGTCTGGGCGCTGCGGCGCGCCAGCGACTTTGGCGCCGTGGTGTACAGGCGGTCCTTCAGCACGTCCAGGTAGAACGCACCCAGGTCTTCCGAGCAGTAGACCTGCAGCTTGGCCACCACCGGGTGGAATTCGTAGACCTCGTAGTGCGCCAGGATCTCGGTCTGCAGTTCGGCGGCGCGGCTCAGGGCGTAGCGGTCGATCTCCAGCAGCTGGTCGGCCGGCACGGCGTCCTTGGCCGGGTCGAAGTCGCTCACATTGGCCAGCAGGAAACGCAGCGTGTTGCGGATGCGGCGGTAGGCGTCCACCACGCGCGCCAGGATCTTGTCGTCAATGCCGAGGTCGCCCGAGTAGTCGGTGGCGGCGCACCACAGGCGGATGATCTCGGCGCCCATCTTCTCGCTGACCTGCTGCGGCGCCACGACGTTGCCCACGCTCTTGCTCATCTTGCGGCCCTGGCCGTCGACGGTGAAACCGTGGGTCAGCAGGCCGCGGTAGGGCGCGCGGCCGTACATGGCGCAGGCGGTCAAGAGCGAGCTGTGGAACCAGCCGCGGTGCTGGTCGTGGCCTTCGAGGTAGAGGTCGGCCTCGGGGCCACCGTCCTCATGGCCGCTGTGCGGGTGCGAGGTCTTGAGCACCGTGGTGTGTGTGGTGCCGGAGTCGAACCACACTTCCAGGATGTCGCTGCTCTTGCTCCACTGCGCGGCGCTGCTCGTGTCGCCGATGCGTTGCAGGATGTCAGCGGCGCTCAGCTTGCTCCAGGCCTCGATGCCGCCCTGTTCCACCACCTCGGCCGCGAGGTCGATGATCTCGGGCGTGCGCGGGTGCGGCTCGCCGCTGTCCACGTCCAGCAGGAAGGGCAGGGGCACGCCCCAGCTGCGCTGGCGTGAGATGCACCAGTCGGGCCGGTTGGCGATCATGTCGCGCAAACGGGCCTTGCCGTTCTCGGGGTAGAAGCTGGTCTCTTCAATGGCGGCCAGCGCCAGCTGACGCAGCGTCTGCGGCGCCTTGTCCTTGGTGAAGATGCCTTCGCCCTCGTCCATGCGCACGAACCACTGGGCCGCGGCGCGGTAGATCACCGGCGTCTTGTGGCGCCAGCAGTGTGGGTAGCTGTGCGTGATGTCCTGGGTGGCGAACAGGCGCCCGGCGTTCTTCAGTGCCTCCAGCACCACCGGCACGGCCTTCCAGATGTTCAGGCCACCGAAGAGCGGGAAGTCCGCCGCATAAGAGCCGTTGCCCTGCACCGGGTTGAGGATGTCCTCGTAGGCCATGCCGTGCGCGACACAGCTGTTGAAGTCGTCCACGCCGTAGGCGGGGGCCGAGTGCACGAGACCCGTGCCGTCGTCGGCGGTGGCGTAGTCGGCAAGGTACACGGGCGACAGGCGACGGTAGCCCGCGTCGACGTCGTAGAGCGGATGCTTGAAATTGATCAGGCCGAGGTTCTTGCCCAGGGTGGTGGCCAGCACCTTGCCGGTCAGCTTGAAGCGCTCCATGCACTTCTCGACCAGCACGGCCGCCAGCACCAGCAGGCCGCGCTCGGTCTGCACCAGCGCGTACTCCAGCTCAGGGTTCAGGTTGAGCGCCTGGTTGGCGGGGATGGTCCAGGCGGTGGTAGTCCAGATCACGGCGTAGGCCGGCAGCTCCAGTTTCGGCAGGCCGAAGGCGGCGGCCAGCTTCTCCGGCTCGGCACACTCGAAGCCCACGTCCAGCGTGGAGCTCTTCTTGTCCTGGTACTCGATCTCGAACTCGGCCAGCGAGGAGCCGCAGTCGAAGCACCAGTACACGGGCTTGAGGCCGCGGTAGACGAAGCCGCGCTCCATCACGCGCTTGAAGGCGCGGATCTCGGCCGCCTCGTTGACGAAGTCCATCGTCTTGTAGGGGTGGTCCCACTGTCCCAATACGCCCAGGCGCTTGAAGTCGGCCATCTGCTGCGCGATCTGCTCGGTGGCAAACGCCCGGCTCTTGGCCTGCATCTCGTCACGCGGCAGGTTGCGGCCGTGCAGCTTCTCGATGGCGTTCTCGATCGGCAGGCCGTGGCAGTCCCAGCCCGGGATGTACTGCGCGTCCAGGCCCTTCAACTGGCGGGCCTTGACGATCATGTCCTTCAGCACCTTGTTCACCGCGTGGCCGATGTGGATCTGACCGTTGGCGTAGGGCGGGCCGTCGTGCAGGATGAATTTGGGTTTGCCGGCACGGGCATCGCGCAGCTTCTTGTAGCGGCCCTGGTCTTCCCACTCCTTCACCCAGCCTGGCTCGCGCTTGGGCAGGTCACCGCGCATGGGGAAGGGCGTGTCGGGCAGGTTCAGGGTGCTGCGGTAATCCGGTTTGTTGGTGTCAGACATGGCGATGGTTTCGTATGGGCTTCGACCCGCTCAGCCCGAACGCAGAGGTTGGGGGCAACATGAATAAGCCGTGTGCCCTGAGCGTGGTCGAAGGGCGACGACCGTGGTGACGAGGACGTCTAAATTCGGTCGCGCGTGGTCTGCCGGTGCGTCTCGGCGTGCATGGAGGCGAAGAACGCGCGTGCATCGTCGCAGTCCTTCGCGATGCCCGCGGTCAGGGCGTCCAGACTGTCATAGCGCAGTTCGTCGTGCAGTTTGTGCAGCAGTTCCACGCGAATGATTTTACCGTAGGCCCCCTCCGGCCCCAGGTGGGCCGGCCAGTCCAGGCAATGGGTTTCCAGCAGCACGCGGCCGCCGTTGACGTCATTCGGATCGACCGAAGGACGCACCCCGAGGTTGGCCACACCGCGCAGTGGCGCATTGCCCAAGCCATGCACCAGCACGGCGAAGATGCCGCTGGCGGCTGGCTTCCAGTGGGCAAAGCGCAGGTTCAGCGTCTTGAAGCCGAGTTCGCGCCCGAGCTTGCGGCCGTGCACCACGTGGCCAGAGATGTGATACGGGTGGCCCAGCAGGCGGGCGGCGTCGGCCATGCGGCCTTCGCCGAGTGCGGTGCGCACCGCCGAGCTGGACACGCGCAGGCCATGCACCTCATAGCTGTTCATGCGCGCCACGTCGAAGCCCCGCGCGGTGCCGGCGGCGTCCAGCAGGGCGTAGTCGCCGGCGCGCTTGGCGCCAAAGCGGAAGTCGTCGCCCACCAGCACGTAGCGCGCGCCGAGGCCCTGCACCAGCACGTCGTCGATGAAAGCCTGGGGCGAGAGCGAGGCCAGCCGGGCATCGAAGGGCAGCACGATCACCTGGTCGATGCCGCAGCGCTGCAGGTCGGCGAGCTTGTCGCGCAGGGTGGCGATGCGCGCCGGCGCGAGATCGGCGTTCTTTGTCACGCCGGCGAAATAGTCACGCGGGTGCGGCTCGAAGGTCATGGCGCAGCTCGGCACACCGCGCTGCTGGGCCTCGCTGCGCAGCAGGGCCAGCATGGCTTGGTGGCCGCGGTGCACGCCATCGAAGTTGCCGATCGTCAGGGCGCAGGCCGGGGCAATGCCGGGGTGGTGGAAGCCACGGAAGACCTTCATGGAGCGATATGGTTTTGATAGCGGTCAGCGCTGTAACGGAAAGCATCTGACGTCTATGTGTCACGAAAACAGGGTATATTGTGACCGAGAGACGCAGACGTTCCGTGTTGCTGGTTTTTGACCGATCAGGAGGCGTGTTTTGAAAGTCTTGAAGCTGTCGGCCCAGGGGCTGCCCCAGTCGTGGATTTCGCTGGAAGAAGCGGTGTTGCATTACGCTGCCGACGAGGTGCGCTGGGAGTCCGGCGGTGAAATCGCCGTCTTCCACGGCGGCCACAACGCCATCACCGGCCAGCAGTCGATTATCACGGTCAACAGCATCATCGGCACCAAGGGCGTGCCGAACATCAACCCCTTCAACCTGCGCCCCAGCCTGACCAACAGCAAGCTGTTCGCGCGTGACCGCAACATCTGCGCCTATTGCGGTGACCATTTCGTCGAGACCGAGCTGACGCGCGAGCACATCATCCCCTTCGCTCAGAACGGGCAGGACCACTGGATGAACGTTGTCACCGCCTGCCGTGCCTGCAACCACCGCAAGAGCCATCGCACGCCCGAGCAGGCCAACATGCCGCTGCTCTACGCGCCCTCTGTGCGGAGCCTGTGGGAAGACTTCATCCTGCGCAACCGCCGCATCCTGGCCGACCAGATGGAATTCCTGATGGCGCATGTGCCGCGCTCCTCCAGGTTGCTGATCAACTGAGGGCGCAGTCCGCCGTCACGGCGGATTTTCATTACCATGGCGGCAATTCTTTTCTGCCTCACCTATGCCGCCTCAGCGAACCCTGCGTGTCCTGGTCGTCGACGACGATCCCATCCAGCAGCGCATTGCCGCGCGCCTGCTGCGTGAACTCGGTCATTCGGGGGCCCTGGCCGGCAACGGCGAGCGGGCGCTGCAGATCCTGCAGCAACAGCCGTTTGACGCCATCCTGCTCGACCTGAACATGCCGGTGCTCGATGGCATGGCCACGCTCGCGGCGCTGCGGGCGCAAGCCACCGCGGCGCGACCGCACCCGCCGGTGGTGCTGGTCAGCGGCGACGATCTCCTGGCGAACTGGGATTACTACCGCACGGCCGGGGCCACGTCGTACCTGCAAAAGCCGCTGGACATCCAGGCGGTGAGTGCCCGGCTTCAGCACCTGGGCTGAACCGGCCCCGGCATCCCGGGAGATGCCCTGGAAAAACCCGCCTGCTCGTGCTTGACAAGTCTCGGGTGCGCTCGTGAAAATAGCACTTTTATCAAATAAATCGCTACTCCGGGCGATTCTTCCCGCCAACAACGACAAGAAGGGACGTTGATCCATGCGCCTAAATCTGCCTGTCACGCAAACGGGTTACGACTTCCCGGCCGACCAGACGCTGATCTCGGTCACGGACCTCAAAGGTCGCATCACCTACTGCAACCACAACTTCATCTCCGTCAGCGGCTACACACGCGAGGAGCTGATGGGACAGCCGCACAACATGGTGCGGCATCCGGACATGCCGGAGGAAGCCTTCCGCGACATGTGGGACACGATTCAGGGTGGCAAGCCCTGGACCGGGCTGGTGAAGAACCGGCGCAAGAACGGCGACTACTACTGGGTGCGGGCCAATGCCACGCCCATGCGCAAGGGCGCGGAAATCATCGGCTACCTGTCGGTGCGAACCAAGCCGAAGGATGAAGAGGTGCAGGCCGCCGAGGCCCTCTATGCCACCATGCGCACCGAGGCCGAAAGCGGGCGCCGGCTGCACCAGTTGCGGCACGGGCAGGTGATCCGGGCCGACTGGATCGGCGCCGTCGTCCGTACGCTCACGCCCGGTCTGCGCAGCCAGATCGTGTTGCTCAATCTGTGGGCGGCCGCGGGGCCTTTCGTCACGGCCCAACTGGATGCGTCGCACTGGGTCACCGCCGTGGTGGCGGCGTTCACGGTCACCACGGCGGCGCTGCTCGCCATGCGCCTGACGCTGCGGCCCCTGAAGGAGGTGGTGGAGACTGCCAACCTGATTGCCAGCGGCGACCTGACCAGCTTCATCCAGGTGACTGGCAAGGACGAGATTGCGGAGCTGCAGCTGGCCATGGCGCAGATGGCGCTGTCGGTGCGCACCGTGGTGCGCGACGTGCGCCATGAAGTGGCCAACCTGCGCGGTGCCACCCAGGAAATCGCCGCCGGCAACCACGACATGTCCATGCGCACCGAGTCGCAGGCCTCCAACCTGGAGCAGACGGCGGCCTCGATGGAACAGATCAACGGCACCACGCAGCAGACCACCCAGCTGGCCCGGGACGGGGCCCAGGTGGCGCGAGAGACCTCCACCGTGGCGCGGCGCAGCCACGAGGCGGTGCTGGCGGTGGCGCAGACCATGCAGGAGATCTCGGAATCGTCGCGCCGCATCGGCGACATCATCCAGGTGATCGAAGGGGTGGCCTTTCAGACCAACATCCTGGCGCTCAATGCCGCCGTGGAAGCGGCTCGCGCCGGTGACCAGGGCCGTGGCTTTGCCGTGGTGGCCGCCGAGGTGCGGGCGCTGGCGCAGCGCACCACGGCTGCCGCCAAGGAGATTCGCGACCTGATCGAGGAATCGCGCGAACGGGTGGACAGCGGCGCGGCACGCAGTGCCGAGGCCCGCGAGCGCATGGACGAGGCCATGGAGTCGGTCGACAAGGTCGCGGCCGTGCTGGAGAACATCAGCCATGCCACCAGCGAGCAGTCGCTCGGCGTGGCCAAGGTCAGCACCGCGGTGGTGGACCTCGATGCCATTACCCAGCAGAACGCGGCCATGGTGGAAGAACTCGCGGCGGCCGCCCAGTCACTCAACTCGCAGGTGCAGCAGGTGCACGATTCCATCCGTGTCTTCCGCCTGACCAACAGCGACACCACGCTGGCCGAGATCGATGCCGTGGCGCTGCGCAAGGAAGGCAAGGACGGCCAGGCGGCCAACGGCGAACTGAACTACCAGGGCGCACTGCAGTCGCACCAGCAGTACATCGTGGACCTGCGAAACGCCATCATGCGCAAGCTCACACTGGAGGTGGATCGCTACCGCCGTGACGACTGCTGCGACGTCGGCGAGTGGATCGTCGGCGCCGGCAAGCAACGCTACGGTCACGCCCCGGCCTTCAGCGAGCTGATCAAGCACCACCACGCAATGCACCAGGAACTTGGCCGCGCGGCCGAGGCCGTCAACCAGAAGCGCATGACGGAGGCGCAGGCCATGCTGGAATCCGGCCAGTCGGTGCACCACGCCTCGCGCGCGATGATGGCGGCGCTCAAGGCGCTGCTGCAACGCTGACGCTCGGCAGGTTCCCCGCGTGGCGCCGGGAACCTGCGCCTGCGGTCAGGCGAAGACGCCGGCCGTCTCCTGCATGCGGGCCGACACCTCACCCAGCTGGTGCAGGCTGTCGCCGAAAGTCATCTCCAACTGCGTCAGCTTCTTGAAGTAGTGGCTGACGATGTATTCGTCGGTCACGCCGATGCCACCGTGCAGCTGCACCGCCTGCTGGCCGACGAAGCGCATGGACTGGCCCAGCTGGTACTTGGCGCGCGCCAGGGCGCGACGGCGTTCGTCGGCCGGGGCATTGAGCTTGAGGCTGGCGTAGTAGCTCATCGAGCGCGCCAGTTCCAGCTGCATCTTCATGTCCGCGGCGCGGTGGCGCAGCGCCTGGAAGCTGCTGATGGTCACGCCGAACTGCTTGCGTGTGTTCAGGTACTCCAGCGTCACGGCCAGGGTCTGGTCCATCACGCCCACCGCCTCGGCGCAGGCGGCCGCGATGCCGATGTCCACCGCATGCTCCAGCGCCGTCAGTCCGTCACGCGTGACGAGTTGCGCAGGGGCCTGGTTCAGCACCACGTCGGCGGCACGGCCACCGTCTTGCGTGCCATAACCGCGCGTGGTCACACCTGCGGCGTTGCGTTCCACCAGGAAGAGGGCGATCTGGCCGTCCACTGTGGCCGGCGCCAGGTAGGCGTCTGCCTGATCACCTGCTGACACTACGTTTTTGGTAGCGCTCAGCGTCCATCCACTGGGCGTTTGAGTCGCTTTCGCTTCGCAAATGTCAAGCCGGTAGCGGGCGCGGCGTTCCTGCTGCGCCAGTACCACCAAGGCCTCGCCGCTGGCGATCTTCGGCAGCCACGCGCTCTTGAGGTCCGCGCCGGCATAACCGGAGAGCACCGCGCCGGCGATCAGGCTCTGCGCCAGTGGCTCCAGCACGATGCCGCGGCCCAGCTCCTCCATCACCACCATGCCTTCCACTGGACCCATGCCCAGGCCACCCTCGTCTTCGGGGATGTAGAGGCCGCACAGGCCGAGCTCGGTGAGTTCTTCCCAGGCCTTGCGTGAAAAACCAGGCGCGCCTTCCTTGCCGGCCTCGATGCCGCGGCGGCGCTCGAGGCCGTAGCCCTTCTCCACCCACTTGTGCACGGCATCACGCAGTTGCTGCTGGTCGTCGCTGAAATCGAAATCCATGTTGTTCTCCTGTTCGCGCGGCGATCAGCCGAGGATCGTCTGGGCGACGATGTTGCGTTGCACTTCGTTCGAACCGCCGTAGATGGTGGTCTTGCGCATGTTGAAGTAGGTCGAGGCCAGGGGCGCATTGGCCCCCACGCCGCCAGGGAAGTCGCCCTGCCAGCCGGCTTCCATGGCCTCGCGGATCAGCGGCAGCGCATACGGGCCGGCGGCCAGCATCATGAGCTCACTGTAGCGCTGCTGGATCTCGCTGCCGCGGATCTTGAGCAGGCCGGCGATGTCTAACGAGTTCTTGCCCGACTTCTCGGCGGAGAGCACGCGCAGCACCAGCATCTCCAGCGCCACCACGTCCACTTCCAGCTTGGCGATCTCGTCGCGGAAGCGCACGTCGTCGTACACGCCTTCGGTTTTGGCGATGCGTTTCAGGCGCTCCAGTTCGCGCTTGGCGCGGTTGACGTCGGCGATGTTGGTGCGCTCGTGGCTGAGCAGGTGCTTGGCATAGGTCCAGCCTTTGTTTTCCTCGCCGATGAGGTTCTCGGCCGGTACTTCCACGTTGTCGAAGAAGACCTCGTTGACTTCGCACTCGCCGTCCAGCAGGCGGATCGGTCGCACGGTGACGCCGGGGGACTTCATGTCGATCAGCAGGAAGGAGATGCCGGTCTGCGGCTTGCCTTCCGTGCTGGTGCGCACCAGGCAGAAGATCCACTCGCCGTACTGGCCCAGCGTGGTCCAGGTCTTCTGGCCGTTGACGATGTACTTGTCGCCCTGGCGCTCGGCACGGGTCTTGACCGAGGCCAGGTCGGAACCGGAGCCCGGCTCGCTGTAGCCCTGGCTCCACCACACTTCGCCACTGGCGATGCCGGGCAGGAAGCGCTTTTGCTGCTCCGGGCTACCAAAGGCCATGATGACCGGCGCCACCATCACCGGGCCGAAGGGTACGACGCGCGGCGCACCGGCCAGCGCGCATTCTTCTTCGAACAGGTGCTTCTGCACCGCGTTCCAGCCCGGGCCGCCGAATTCCTTGGGCCAGCCCCAGCCCAGCCAGCCCTTCTTGCCCAGGATCTTGGCCCAGCGCTGATGGTCGTCGCGGGTCAGGTGCAGGGCGTTGTGCACCTTGTGGGCGATGTCGGTGGGCAGGTTGTCGCGCACCCAGGCGCGGATTTCCTCGCGGAATTTCTGTTCTTCGGGTGTGAATGCCAAATCCATGTATGTCTCCAGTGAGGCGGTCCAGGTCGCGGATGCAATCGTCAACCTTGGTTCCGGTTTTTAGCACGATCGTTCGAATCAGCCTGTCCAGATCGTGACAAGCCTGATAATTCGTGCGTTCCATGAAAAACATCGTCATCCTGATTTCCGGCGGCGGCTCCAACATGGCGGCCATCGTCAAGACCGCCACGCGCGAACGTTGGCAGGACAAGTTCGGCGCCCGCGTGGCGGCTGTCATCAGCAACAAGGCCGATGCCAAGGGGCTGGACTTTGCGCGTGAGCACGGCATAAGCACCGCGGTGCTGGACCACAAGGCCTATGACAGCCGGGAAGCCTTTGACGCCGCCCTGGTCACCGCCATCGACGCCCATCAGCCGGCGCTGGTGGTGCTGGCCGGTTTCATGCGCATCCTGACGCCCGGTTTTGTGGGCCATTACGAAGGTCGCCTGCTCAACATCCACCCTTCGCTGCTGCCGGCCTTTCCGGGGCTGCACACGCACCGGCGCGCCATCGAAGCCGGCTGCAGATTTGCTGGCGCCACCGTGCACCGGGTGACCGCCGAGCTCGATCACGGCCCCATCCTGGCGCAGGCGGTGGTGCCGGTGCTGCCGGGCGATGACGAGCACACCCTCGCGGCGCGCGTGCTGACGCAGGAGCACCAGATCTACCCGCGCGCGGTCGCGGAATTGCTACAAAAACTGTAGCTTATTGCGATCATCAGGTGGGGTCTGTAGCCTGATTTCGTTCTGAAACCCAGGCAAAGCGCGGTTGCCGCACGCCGTCGATGACCACTTCCTCGGCAAACATCGCCGCCGGCCGCACCCACAGGCCGCGCTCGCCGTAGAGCGCGCGGTACAGCGTCATCGGCTCCAGCGTTTCGCTGTGGCGCGCGGTGCCCAGCACCTCGTACAGCAGGCCCTTGTAGTGGCGGTACAGGCCGGGGCGGGTCTCGATCAGCGGGGGGAGGTGTGCATTGGGCATGGGACAATTCTGACCTATGCATCCCAAATCCCTGCTGGACGTCTGCACCGAGCTGGTCCGGCTCGCCCTCAAATTCGATCATCCGGCCGATGCCGTGGTGTCGCGTTTCTTCCGCGACCACCGTGGCCTGGGCCCGCGCGAGCGCGCCACCCTGGCCGAAACCGTCTACACCGTGCTGCGCAAGAAGCTGCTGTTCGACCAGCTGGCGCTGTCGGGCAGTGGCCCGAAGGAGCGCCGCATGGCCATCCTCGGTTTCCATGGCCCACGCGATTTCCTCAAGAGCGCGCTGACCGAGCAGGAAAAAGCCTGGCTGGACCAGTGCGACAAGGTCCGGCCCGAAGATCTGATGGAGCGCCATCGCCACAACCTGCCCGACTGGCTGGTGCAGCCGCTGAAAGACCAGTTGGGTGAGGGCTTCTGGCCGCTGGTCGACAGCCTGAACCAGGGTGCCGGCCTCGACCTGCGCGTCAACACCCAGCTGGCCAAGCGCGAGGCGGTGCAGAAGGAGTTGCAGACTGCCGGCATCAAGTCAGTACCCACTCCGTATTCGCCCTGGGGCCTGCGCATCGAGGGCAAACCGGCGCTGAACAAGCTCGACGCATTCACCCGCGGCGCCATCGAGGTGCAGGACGAAGGCTCGCAACTGCTGGCCCTGCTGCTGGAAGCCAAGCGCGGCGAGATGGTGGTGGATTTCTGCGCCGGCGCGGGGGGCAAGACCCTGGCCATCGGCGCGGCCATGCGCAGCACCGGCCGGCTCTACGCCTTTGACACCTCGGCCCACCGGCTTGATGCCCTCAAGCCGCGGCTGGCACGCAGCGGCCTGTCCAATGTGCACCCGGCCGCCATTGCCCACGAACGCGACGAGCGCATCAAGCGCCTGGCCGGCAAGATGGACCGGGTGCTGGTGGATGCACCCTGTTCCGGGCTGGGTACCTTGCGACGCAACCCGGACCTGAAATGGCGCCAGACGCTGCAGGCGGTCGAGGAGATGACGATCAAGCAGGCTGCCATCCTGGCCAGTGCCGCGCGCCTGCTCAAACCCGGTGGTCGGCTGGTCTACGCCACCTGCAGCATCCTGCCGCAGGAAAACGAGGCCATTGCCGAGGCCTTCTCGGCCGCCCATGCCGATTTCGAACCGCTGGAGGCTGGTCCGGTCCTGGAGCACCTGCAGGTGCCCCATGCCGCCAGCCTGTGCAGCGGCGGCGAGGGCGGCATGCGTTATCTGCGTTTGTGGCCGCATCTGCATCAAACCGACGGGTTTTTTGCCGCCATCTGGCAGAAAAAGCCCTGAACCGGCTTGAAGTCAGGGTTTTCGCCAGCAACTGCGCATCAGCTATGGTCAAAGCAGGGTCCAAGCCTTAAAATCCATACCTACGGGGGTGGCGCTTGGCCGCCCCTATTACTATTCCCTTCGTTGAGAGTTGTTTTATGTTGTTACCTGACTGGGCTGTGCTGAACGCGGCGATCGATTGGCTCGCGCACGGCCTGTGGGATCTGACCTGGTGGCAGATCATCCTGTTTACCCTGGCCATGACCCATGTGACCATCGCCAGCGTCACCATCTTCCTGCACCGCCATCAGGCCCACCGCGCGCTCGACCTGCATCCTGTCGCGTCGCACTTCTTCCGCTTCTGGCTCTGGATGACCACTGGCCAGGTGACCAAGGAATGGGCGGCCATCCACCGCAAGCACCACGCCAAGTGCGAGCAGGCCGAAGACCCGCACAGCCCGCACGTCTACGGTATCAAGAAAGTGCTGCTGGAGGGCGCCGAGCTCTACCGTGCCGAGGCCAAGAACCAGGAAACCCTGGCCCGTTACGGTCATGGCACGCCCGACGACTGGATGGAGCGCAACGTCTATTCGCGCTACTCCTGGCAAGGCGTTGGCCTGATGATGATCATCGACCTGACGCTGTTCGGCGCGGCCGGCTTGGCTGTCTGGGCCGTGCAAATGGCCTGGATTCCGGTTACCGCGGCCGGCATCATCAACGGCGGCGCCCACTACTGGGGTTACCGCAACTTCGAGGCGCCCGACGCCAGCACCAACATCTCGCCCTGGGGCATCATCATCGGTGGCGAAGAACTGCACAACAACCACCACACCTACCCGACCTCGGCCAAGCTGTCGGTCAAGCCCTATGAGTTCGACATTGGTTGGCTCTACATCAGCCTGATGCAGATGGTGGGCCTGGCCAAGGTCAAGAAGACGCCGCCCAAGCTGGCTTATGGCGACATCAAGCCGGTGGCGGACGACAAGACG
>CALRMF020000016.1:0-20459 GCA_943369035.1 Curvibacter sp. AEP1-3 | reverse complement strand
CATGATCATGGGTTGCACCGAACCCAGTACCAGCCCCAGCAGCACAGAGCACACACCCATGCTCAGGGCATTGGGCATGAAGGGGTAAAGGCCGAACAGCAGACCAGTCAGCAGCATGGCGCCACTGATGACCAGCCATTCGCGCAGATGCGCCGCCAGCCAGGGCATGGCCAACCGCACCAGCGTGGCCGCCACCGCAAAGCTGCCCAGCAGCACGCCGATCACGGAAGCGCTGTAACCGCGCTCATGCCCCAGCACTGGCAGCACGAAGGTGTGCACATCCCAGCAGGAGGACAGGAACCAGTTCACCAGCAACAGCCGGCGCATCATGGGCTCGCGCAGCAGGTCCCAGGCGCGGCGCTTGCCCTGTGCGGCCGGGGCGGCTCCCATGGGCCGCTCGACCGTGCGGTGGACCCACCACCAGGTCAGCAACGGCAACAGCGCCATCAGCGCAAAAGCCGTGCGATAGCCCGACAGATCACCGGCCTGACCACCCAGCCACTCGCCGGCATGGTCGATCAGCAGGCCGGCCGCCAGCGGTCCGAGGAAGTTCGAGGTCGCTGGCCCGATGGACAGCCAGCTGAACATCTGCTTGAGTTCGGTCGCATCGCGCGCCGCCCGGCCCACGTGGCGCTGCAGGGCAATCGCCGTCGCCCCGGTGGCGCCGCCGGTCAGCAGCGCCGCCAGGCACAACACCGGGAAGAGCGGCCAGGCTGCCGCCAGACCAGCGCCGAAGGTAGCCGCCAGCACGCTCCAACCCACGGGCGCCTTCAAACCACGCCGGTCGGCATAGCGGCCCGCCGGCAGGGCCAGGAACACCTGGGTCAGGGCGAAAAGGGCCATGAGCACGCCCACCGCCAGTGCGCTGTAGCCCTGCTTGAGCGCCAGCAGGGGCGCCGCCATGCGCAGCCCGGCCATGCAGGCGTGCAGGCAGATATGGCCACCGATCAGGCGGGCCAACGCCCAACGCGGTGATGCCGCAGCGGCCGTTACGCTCACCCTTCGTCAGCCTCTTTGTCCACCGGCAGCAGGGCCTGCGCCTGCGCCTCCGGCAGCGCCTCGACCTGGCGCAGCACGCGGTTCATGGCACGGCTGCGCACCTCGGCGCTGCTGAGCGTGTTGAGCACCGTCTCGGTCTGCGTCTTGACCTTGGCCAGCACGCCACCGAACTTGTCGAACTCGGTCTTGACGGCACCCAGCACCTGCCACACCTCGCTGGAGCGCTTCTCCAGCGCCAGCGTGCGAAAACCCATCTGCAGCGAATTGAGCATGGCCAGCAGGGTGGTCGGCCCGGCCAGCGTCACGCGGTGCTCGCGCTGCAGCGCCTCCATCAGCCCCGGACGGCGCAGCACCTCCGCATACAGGCCTTCCGTCGGCAGAAACAGGATGGCGAAGTCCGTCGTGTGCGGCGGCTCGATGTACTTGTCGGCAATCGACTTGGCCTCCAGCCGGATGCGCGCCTCCAGCGCCTTGGCCGCCAGTTCGGCCGCCGCGCCGTCGGCACGCTGCTGTGCATCCAGCAGGCGCTCGTAATCTTCGTTCGGGAACTTGGCATCGATCGGCAGCCACAGCGCCGCACCCTCGTCGGAGCGGCCGGGCAGCTTGATCGCAAAGTCGACCACGTTCTTGCTGCCCGGGCGCGTGGGCACCTGTGCCGCGTACTGGTCGGGCACGAACACCTGCTCCAGCAGCGCGGCCAGTTGCGCCTCGCCGAACATGCCACGGGTCTTCACATTGGTCAGCAGGTGCTTGAGGTCGCCCACGCCGGCCGCCAGCGTCTGCATCTCGCCCAGGCCCTTGTGCACCTGCTCCAGCCGCTCGGCCACCTGCTTGAAGCTCTCGCCCAGGCGCGTGTGCAGCGTGGTCTGCAGCTTCTCGTCCACGGTGGCACGCATTTCGTCGAGCTTGGCCACATTAGTCTGCTGCAGCTGGGCCAGCTGCGCTTCCAGCGTGGCACGCACCTCGGCCATCCGCCGTGCGTTGGACTCACTCAGGTTCGACAGCTGCAGTGTCAGCGTGTCGGACAGTGTCTTCTGCAGCAGCGCCAGCTGCTGGCCAAAGGCATCGATCTGCGTGTTCTGCGTGCGCGTGGCCTCAGCGGCCTGCTGCACCAGACTCTGCTGGAAGGTGGCCAGGTTCTGCGCCAGCTCCAGCCGGCCACTGCGCGCCGACTCGGTGACCTCCTGGCGCAACTCGCGCTCCAGCCGCTCGTTGCCGTTCTGCAGCGCCGTCACCAGTTCGGCCCGCAGCTGCTCGGCGGCCTGCGGTGCGGCGTCCTCGCGCCGCCGCAATGCCATCCACAGCAGCAGCAACAGATTCACGGCGGTCAGCGCCAGCACAGACCAAAGCACGATGTCGTTCAAAACGGGTTCCTCCAACACCATATTGTTGTTCAAAACATGTCACTCCGGCCTTGTGGACCGCAGGGGAATTGCCGGCAAAAACATTGGTACAAATATAATTGGCGCATGACCCCCACCAACAGCCTGGCCAGGCCGAAACGCAGGGCCCGTGCCACACCGACCTGCCCGTCCCAGCCCCTGAATGAGCCAGTGGACCCGGCAACGCAGGCTTTGCGGCGCTTCCGTGTCATCTTCGATTCGGTCCGCACCCATTTCCAGCAGGTCGAGAAGTTGACCGGCGCTGGCGCCGCCCAGTTGCGTGCGTTGAGCATCCTGCGCGAGCGCTCCGGCATTCGTCTGAGCGAACTGGCCCAGGCAATGGACGTGCACCAGTCGACCACCAGCAACCTGGTCAAGACACTGATCGAACGCGGCCTGGTCAGCACGGCGCGCGACGAGGTCGACCGCAGGGTGCTGCGCCTGCGCCTGCTGCCCGCTGGCGCCCGGGTGCTGCAACGCCTGCGTGCGCCCTACATCGGCGTGCTGCCCAAGGCCCTGGGCAACCTGCCACCTGCCACGCTGCAGCGACTCAATGCCGACCTCGACACGCTGATTGCGACCATGCACATCGACACCGCAGCGGCCATGACGCCGCTGGCCGAACAACTTTGAACGCCGTCGCCGGTGCCCTCAGGGGTTCCGGTGCGGCTGAGGAGAGACCATGAACGATCTGATGCAGTTCTGGCCTGAGTGGATCCAGCCCTCCGCCGGCCTGCCCACCGTGCAATGGGCGGTGCTGCTCGCCCTGGCCGCTGCCACCGGCCACCTGCTGCAGCGCCGCTTGGGCTTGCCCAAGGTGCTGGGCTATTCGGTCGTCGGCGCCCTGGCGGGCTTCACCGGCTTCACCACCACCCAGTGGCCGCTGAACGGCATCGGCCTGTTCATGGTCGAACTCGGCCTGTCGGTGCTGCTGTTCGAGGCCGGTGGCCGCCTGACGCTGCGCTGGTTCCGCCACAATCCCATGCTGCTGGTGCAGAGCCTGACCGAAGCCGCGCTCACCTATGCCGCGGTGTACTGGGTGCTGCAACTGTTCGATGTCGACCCGACGCTGCACGCACCGCTGGCCCTGCTGGCCATGGCCACCTCGCCGGCCGTGCTCATGCGGGTGGCGGTGGATGTCCGCGCCAGCGGGCCGGTGACCGACCGCGCCATCACGCTGGCGGCCCTCAACACGCTGTATGTGCTGGCGCTGGGCGGTGTCATGGCGCGCTTCCTGGGTGGCCCGGCCTCCTCCATCACCGAAGCCTTCGTGCCCGTCATGCTGCTGCTCAGCCTGTCCGTGCTGTTCGGGGCCGTGCTCTCGTTGGCGTTGCGGGCGACGCTGCGCTTCATGAGCCCTACCAGTGAGAACACCTCGGTGGCACTGCTCGCGCTGGTGGCGGCCTGCACCACCGTGGCCGCCAACTATGGTGGTTCAGCCCCGCTGACCGCCCTGCTGGCCGGCATCCTGCTCAAGACGCTGCATCCGCGTCCGTGGTCATGGCCACGCCAGTTCGGTACGGCGTCCTCGATCCTGACCATCCTGATGTTCGTGCTGGTGTCGATGGCCGCCGCGCAGGCCGACTGGAGCCTGCTGGCCCTCAACGTCATTGCCGCCATCGTGCTGGCGCGCACCCTGGCCAAGACGCTGGCCATCGGCCTCGGCGGCGTCGGCAGTGGCGCCAGCCTGCGCCAGGCGTTCTGGACCGCGTGTGCCATGTGGCCGATCTCGGCCGTGGCCTTGCTACTGGTGTCGCAGTTCGTGCAGTTCGCGCCGGCCTTGGGCACGCAGGTGGCCGCCATCGCCTTGCCGCTGATCCTGTTCATGGAGGTGCTGGGTGCCCTCATGACCACCGCCGCCCTGCAGCGCTGCGGTGAGGCCTCGTGGCCGACGCTGCCGCAGCGCCCTGCCTCCGGAGAACAAGCATGACCTTGGAAACCTTCCACCACTCCGCGGCACTGTCACTCGGCGTCGAACTGGAATTGCAGCTGGTCAATACCCACGACTACGATCTCGCGCCCTATGCCGACGACATGCTGCGTCTGATGTCCAAACGCAAGCTGCCTGGCAGCGTGGTGCCGGAGATGACCTCCAGCATGATCGAGATCTCGACCGGCGTCTGTCAGTCGTCTTCCGAGGTACTCGGCCAGCTGGGCCAGATCCGCGATGCCCTGGTGCAGTGCGCCGACAAGCTCAACATCGCCGTGGTCGGCGGCGGGACCCATCCCTTCCAGCAGTGGCACGAGCGACGCATCTACGACAAGCCGCGTTTCCGCCAGCTGTCGGAGCTGTACGGCTACCTCTCCAAGCAATTCACCATCTTCGGCCAGCATGTGCACGTGGGTTGCCCGGATGCCGACAGCGCCCTGCTGATGCTGCACCGCATGTCGCGCTACATCCCGCACTTCATCGCGCTGTCGGCCTCCTCGCCCTTCGTGCAGGGCCATGACACCGCCTTCGACTCGGCACGCCTAAACTCGGTGTTTGCCTTCCCGCTCTCCGGGCGCGCGCCCTTTGTGTTGCACTGGAACGACTTCACAGCCTACTTCGACAAGATGACGCGCACCGGGGTCGTGAAAAGCATGAAGGACTTCTATTGGGACATCCGGCCCAAGCCGGAATACGGCACGATCGAGATCCGGGTGTTCGACACGCCCCTGAGTGTGGAGCGCGCCGCCGCCCTGTCGGCCTATGTGCAGGCGCTGGCGGCCTGGTTCCTGCAGGAGCAGCCCTTCATGCCGGCCGAAGACGACTACCTGGTCTACACCTACAACCGTTTCCAGGCCTGCCGCTTCGGCCTCGACGCGATCTATGTGGACCCGGCCAGCGGAACCCACCTGCCGCTGAAGGAGCACATTCTGAAGACCATGGAGCAGATCGACCGCCACGCCATGTCACTGGGCGCCGGCGCCGGCATCGAACTGCTGCGCAACAGCGCCGAACGTAGCCACAACGACGCGCGCTGGTTGCGGGAATGCCACGCCCGCGAACACCTGCTGGGCGAAGTGACCCGGCAGGCGAGCGAGCAGTTCCGCCGCTGAGCCCTCAGGCCTGGGCCAGCACCTGCGGATTGAGCGGCGTCAGCGCCTTGCCGCGGGCAAAGAACTCGATCAGGTTGTCAGCCGCCAGGTTGGCCATGGCCAGGCGCGTCGGCACGCTGGAACTGGCGATGTGCGGCGTCAGAACGACGTTGGGCACGGTCAGCAGGTCCGGGTGGACCTTGGGTTCGCCTTCGAACACATCGAGGCCGGCGGCCGCAACACGTTTGTCACGCAGGGCCCGGGCCAGCGCCGCATCGTCCACGATGCCGCCGCGCGCGATGTTGACCAGCGTCGCCGTGGGCTTCATCTGCGCCAGTTCAGCGGCGCCAATGGCGTGGTGCGAAGCCGCCGAGTAAGGCAGCACCAGCACCAGGTGGTCGGCTGTCTTCAGCAACTCCTCCTTGCTGACGTAACGTGCCTTGCATTCGCGTTCCGTCGCCTCGTCGAGACGAGAGCGGTTGTGGTAGATCACGTTCATGCCAAAGCCATGCGCGCCGCGCCTGGCGATGCCCTGGCCAATGCGGCCCATGCCCAGGATGCCGAGCGTGGCGCCATGGATGTCGGAACCGGCAAACATGTCATAGCTCCACTTGGTCCACTGACCCGCGCGCAGGTAATGCTCGCTCTCGGCGATGCGGCGCGCCGTGGCCATCAGCAAGGCAAAGCCGAAATCGGCCGTGGTCTCGGTCAGCACGTCGGGCGTGTTGGTGCCCAGCACGCCACGCGCCGTCATGGCATCGAGGTCGAAGTTGTTGTAGCCGACGGCCATGTTGGCACAGACCTTCAACTGCGGACAGGCGGCGAGCACCTCGCCGTCAATGCGGTCGCTTCCGGTGGTGAAGGCGCCGTCCTTGTCGCGCAGTCTGGCGGTCAGCTCGGCCTTGCTCCAGACGGCATCCGCCTGGTTGGATTCGACTTCGAAATGCTGTGACAGGCGCTCGATGACCTCGGGAAAAACGGCGCGGGCGATCAGGATGCGGGGTTTGCTCATGGAATGCTTTCTCAACGGAACCAGATGAAGGTCATGACAATAAACAGGGGAACCAGGATGGCCACCGACCAGGCCATGTAACCAAAGAAGCTGGGCATCTTCACACCGCGGTCTTCGGCAATCGCCTTGACCATCAGGTTGGGGGCATTGCCGATGTAGGTGTTGGCACCCATGAACACGGCGCCGGCCGAGATCGCGGCCAGCGTCGGTGCCAGGGTGGTCATCAGCACCGCCGGGTCACCGCCTGCGGTGTTGAAGAACACCAAATAGGTCGGGGCGTTGTCCAGGAAGGAGCTCAGAGTGCCGGCAGCCCAGAAGTACATGGCCGGATCGGGCGAGCCGTCGGGGCGCGTCACCGCCGCCACGACGGCGCCGAACGGACCGTTGAGGCCGGCCTTGAGCATGGCAATCACTGGGATGATGGTGAGGAAGATGCCGGCAAACAGCTTGGCCACCTCCTGCATCGGCGCCCACGAGAACTGGTTGTCGACATGGACCGCCGTCGGCGTGATCTTCAGCGAGACCAGGGTCACGATGATCAGGCCCACATCGCGCACCAGACCCGGCAGACCGACTTCGGTACCGAAGACATTGAACACCAGGCCGGACTTCCAGAAACCGCTGAGCAGCACCAGCCCGACGATGGCACCCAACAGCCAGAAGTTGGCAGCACCATTGAAGCCGATGCTGCGGCTGTCCGGCGTCGGGTCCACCGGCAGGATCTCCTCGCGCCGGTGGTAGTACCAGCTGTCCATCAGGTAGAACAGCAGCAGCAGGCTACCGACCAGGAACAGGGTCTCGGGGAAGATGTGGCTCAGCGTCCAGAAGAAATCCACCCCCTTCAGAAAGCCGAGAAAGAGCGGCGGGTCACCCAGCGGCGTCAGCGAGCCGCCGGCATTGGAGACGATGAAGATGAAGAACACCACCACGTGGGCCTTGTGGCGGCGGTTGTCGTTGGCGCGGATCAGCGGCCGGATCATCAGCATCGAGGCCCCGGTGGTCCCCATGAAGCTGGCCAGCACCGCCCCGATGGCCAGGATCGCGGTGTTGAGCCCCGGGCTGCCATGCAGGTTGCCCCGGATATAGATGCCGCCGGCAACCGTGAAGAGCGCCGTCAACAGGATGATGAAGGGAATGTATTCCGCCAGCAGGGCATGCACGAAACTGACCGAAGCCACACCCGGACCGAACGTCACGGCGAACGGCAACAGGAAGGCCAGTGCCCAGGCCGCCGCCACCTTGCCGAAATGGTGGTGCCAGAACATCGGCGCCAGCAGGGGCATCAAGGCAATCGACAGCAGGATGCCGGCAAAGGGCACGCCCCACAGGACCGACAGCTGGCTGCCGTCGAGTTCGGCCGCCGTGGCGAGCCCCGGCCAGACCGCCAGCGCCCCCAGCAGCAGGCTCCAACGTTTAAGTCTCATTCTTGTCTCCTCGTGTCAATCGATCCAGTGCGTGAACTCCGCGACCGGCACGCGCGGCGTGTGGAAGGTGTTCACGATCTGCGTTTCATCGGCATAGCCGAGCGCCATGCCACAGACCAGCATTTCACTGGCGCCGGCACCGATATGCGGCAGGATGATCTTCGCGTAGCCATTCCAGGCCGCCTGTGGGCAGGTGTGCAGACCGCGGGCACGCGCCGCCAGCATCAGGCTCTGCAGGAACATGCCATAGTCCAGCAGCGAACCGCGGCCCATGACACGGTCCACCGTGAACATCAACCCCACCGGCGCATCGAAGAAGCGGAAGTTGCGCTGGTGCTGGGCATGCATCTTGTCCTTGTCGCCCTTGCCGATGCCCAGCAGGCCGTACAGGCCCCAGCCGTTCTCGCGCCGCCGGTCGATATAGGGGCTGACCCATTGCTCCGGGTAGTAGTCGTATTCCTCGCGGTACTCGGCCGCCAGCGCCGGATCGGCACGCATCGCGTCGTGCGTGGCGCAGACTTTCTCCACCAGAGCATCCCGGCTGGCACCCTGCAGCACATAGACCTTCCAGGGCTGGGTGTTGGTGCCGGAGGGAGCGCGGCTGGCCAGCTGAAGCAGCTCGACAATCAGGTCGCGCGGCACCGCCTGCGACGTGAAGGCGCGTGTTGACATGCGCGAATGGATGGCGTCGTCGACAGACATCGGGGTCATGCAAGGGTCTCCAGTACGGCTCTGAGTTGTTGGGGCAATGGAACCGGCCGGCGCGTCTGCCGGTCCACGTAGACATGGACGAAATGCCCTTGGGCAGCGGCCTCGTCTGCCCCTTGGGCAAACAGGCCGACTTCATAGCGCACGCTGGAATTGCCCAGATGCGCGACCCGGATGCCGGCCTCGACCGTCTGCGGGAACGCCAGCGGGGCAAAGTAGTTGCACTGGGTCTCGATCACCAGGCCGATCGTGGCTCCGCCATGGATGTCCAGCGCGCCCTGCTCGATCAGCCAGGCATTGACGGCCGTATCGAACCAGCTGTAGTAGACGACGTTGTTGACGTGACCATAGACATCGTTGTCCATCCAGCGCGTCGTGATGCTGCGAAAGGCCGGGTAGGCACTGCGTCTCTCGGGTCTCGCTTTTTCTGTTTTTTGATTCATGCTGGGAGCTGATTTTGCCAGCCCGCCGCGTTCAGGCGCTGAGGGTTTGCCAGCGGCGCCAGTAGTCGATGGCCACCCGATAGGTGTTGACCTGCACCTGCACTGTCTCCTCGATCTTCACGCCGTAACCTCCGGCCATGGCCAGCGCCAGGGGGATTCGTCGTTGCCAGCACCAGTCGAAGACACGCCGGTCACGCGCCTCCAGACCGTCGTAGCTCAGCTTCAGGCGCCCGAGCCGGTCGCCTTCAAACGGATCGGCGCCGGCCAGGTAGATGACCAGCCCCGGCTCGAATCGGTGATTCAGCGCCTCCAGCGTCTGTTCCAGCGCCTGCAGATAGGCCACGTCGCCACAGCCGTCAGCCAAGGCCACATCCAGATCGCTGGCCTCCTTGCGGAAGGGGAAGTTCTTCTCCCCGTGCAACGACAGGGTGAAGACGCTATCGTCATGCCGGAAGATGTCCGCGGTGCCATTGCCCTGGTGCACGTCGAGGTCGATGACGGCCACCCGCAGGTTGCGCCGATGCAACCGGTTCCACTCGGCCTGCATCAGCCGCGCGGCCATAGCGGCGTCATTGAAGACGCAGAAGCCGCCGCCCTGCTCGCGACCGGCATGGTGCGTGCCACCGGCCAGATTGGCTGCCACCCCCTCGGCCAATGCAACACGCGCCGCCGCGATCGTGGCCCCGGCCGAGCGCCGGGAGCGCTCGACCATGGCCGCGCTCCACGGAAAGCCGATCTCCCGCATCGCCTGCGGGCTGATCGTGCCCGCCTCCAGGGCGGCGATGTAGGAAGGGGCGTGGGCCAGGGCCAGTTCGCCATCACTGGCCCGCGGTGCCTCACGCAGCGCCAAGGCTGGAAATTCGTCCGCCAGTCGCTGCCGCAGCAAGGCGTACTTGGCCATGGGAAAGCGATGCCCCGCCGGCAACGGCAATACAAAATGGTCGGAATAGAACGCCTGCATGGGCTGATTCTGATGCCAAGGCCACCGCCGCCTGAATGCCCCCCAATTAGGGGTTCACCTCTAATTTGCTGCAACGCAGCAAATATTGCTTGCATCCCACATGGGCGTCCCTATAATTCGAATCATGTTGCACTGCAGCATTATTTATCAGCTCACCTTCAAGGAGATTTGTATGTTGACCGTCGAACAAGTCATGGCCTCCCACAAAGCCAACGTTGAAACCCTGTTTGGCTTGACCAGCAAAGCCTTTGAAGGCGTGGAAAAGCTGGTTGAACTGAACATGACCGCGTCGCGCGCCGCTCTGGCCGATGCCGCCAACCAGGCCCAGTCGGTGCTGAGCGTCAAGGACGCCCAGGAACTGCTGGCCCTGCAGTCCGCCCTGTTCCAGCCGCTGGCCGAGAAAACCGTGGCCTACAGCCGTCACCTGTATGACATCGCTTCCGGCACCGGCGCTGAATTCGGCAAGGCTTTTGAAAGCCAAGCCGCGGAAGCGCAGAAGAAATTTGTCGGCTTGGTCGACAATGCCGCCAAGAACGCCCCCGCCGGCTCCGAGACCGCTGTGGCCGTGATGAAGAGCGCTGTGGCTGCGGCCAACAACGCGCTGGAATCGATCCAAAAATCGGTCAAGCAAGCGACCGAGCTGGCCGAATCGAACTTCAATGCCGTGGCTGCCAATGCCGTCAGCGCTGCCAAGCCGGCAGCCCGCAAACGGTAACAAAGGGTAAACCCTTAAATTTTGAAGCGAATCCCTTTACAACCCGGGAAAACCCTGACATAATTTGCTTCATTGGAAACGGATTCGTTTCTACCGGTTGTCTCCTCGGGTCCTTTCGACACCTTCGGGTTCAGGGATCCCTTCAAAGCCTCGTCTCTGACGAGGCTTTTTTTTGCCTCTCCGCCTCCTTCACCGCGTCCTGGCTTCGATGGCAGCCCGAAGCTGCGGCAGGGCTTGCTGCATGGCCACCCGGCCCGCCTGGATGGCGCGGCGGCGCGCATTGAAGTCGGCGCCGGCCATGCCGTTGAGCGCGGGCCTGACAACCACGTCGGCATCCCGCAGCTCCCAGTTGTTGATGCTGCGGCCCATGATGGTGAAGGTCTGCAGCAGGATCTGCAGCGTATCGCCTGCCGGGTTGGCGTCCGGCACGTTCGAGATGTCCACGGCAATCACCAGCTCGGCCCCCATCTGTCGGGCAAAGCGCACCGGCACTGGCGACGCCAGCCCACCGTCCACATACTCGCGCCCGGCAATCCGCACCGGCTGGAAGACGGCCGGCACGGCACTCGAGGCCCGCACGGCAGTGGCCGTGTCGCCCCGCTGGAACAGGACGCCCTGGCCACTGTTGAGGTCGGTGGCCACGATGCCCAATGGCAGGGGCATGTCTTCGATCAAGCGCCCGCTGACTTGTGCATGGACATAGCGCGCCAAGGCCTCGCCGCGCAGCAGGCCTCGGCTGAAGATAGGCAACGTCCAGTCGGCAAAGGTGGCTTCCTCCATGGTCTCGGCGATCTGTTGCAATTGCGCCCCGGTCTTGCCGCTGGCATACAGTGCCGCCACCAGGCTGCCTGCCGAGGTGCCGGAGACCAGCGCAGGCCGGAGCCCCGCCTCTTCCAGTACCTGGATGACACCGACATGCGCGAACCCCCGCGCCGCGCCACCACCTAGCGCCAGGCCTATTCGGGGCGGCCGCTTGACAGGCTCCTGCGCCGGTACTGCCACCGGTGCTTCGACGGGAGCTACCGGCACGCCGCCGCAGCCGGCCAGAAGGCCGATCAGCAAGGCCAGCACGCCAATTCTTGATGCAGCGCAGGGATTTACTGAAAGTTTATTAAGAATGATTCGTGTTTGCTCTATCATTGCAACATCATCTGAAAGGGTCCATTGTCATGCGCAAGCGTTTTCTCCCCCTGGCAACCGTCATTTTGCTGGCAACGACCGCGGCCAGCGCCCAGGAGCAGGTGCTCAACATCTACTCGGCCCGCCATTACCCGAGTGATGAAGCGCTCTATGGCGGCTTCACCAAGGCCACCGGCATCAAGATCAACCGTGTCGACGCTGATGACGCCGGCATCATCTCGCGCCTGAAAGCCGAGGGTGCCGCATCGCCGGCCGATGTCATTCTGCTGGTGGACGCCGCCCGCCTCTGGCGCGCGGAAGTCGACGGCCTTTTCCAGCCCGTCAAGTCGAAGACGCTGGACGATGCCATTCCAACGCAATTTCGCGGCAAGGCAACTGCCGATGGTGCGTCGGCCTGGTACGGTTTCTCGACCCGGGCGCGCGTCGTCGTCTACGACAAGCTCAAGGTCAAGAAGGAGGACGTCGACACCTACGAGGAGCTCGGCGATCCGAAGAACAAGGGCAAGCTCTGCATCCGATCCGGCTCCCACCCCTACAACCTCTCGCTGTTCGGTGCAGTACTGGAACATCTGGGGGAGCAGAAGACCGAAGCCTGGCTCAAGGGCATGGTCGACAACATGGCCCGCGCCCCCAAAGGCGGTGACACCGACCAGATCAAGGCCGTCGCAGCCGGCGAGTGCGGCATTGCCGTCACGAACACCTACTACCTGGCGCGCCTGATGCGCTCACCCAAGGCGGAAGACCAGGCCGTGGTGGAGCGCGTGGGCGTGGTCCTCCCGAACCAGGCCAGTTGGGGCACGCACGTCAACATTGCGGGCGGCGCCGTGGCCAAGCACGCGAAGAACCAGGCCAACGCGGTCAAGTTCCTGGAGTACCTGGCCAGCCCGTCTGCACAGGAGCATTTCGCCAATGGCAACAACGAATGGCCCACGGCCAAGGGCGTGAAGCTCAGCAACCCCGCCCTGCAGGCCATGGGGGGCACTTCATTCAAGAGTGAGACCATTCCGATCAATGTGGTCGGGATGAACTCGGTCAAGGTACAGCAGATGCTGGACCGCGTCGGCTTCCGCTGATCGGCGCGTCCCGCCACAAAAAAGCCTGCACGCGTGCAGGCTTTTTTTCGTCTTCAGGGACGGCAGCTGCGTCAGCCCGCCGTCGCTTCCTCCGGCCTGGCTTTGCCCTCCTTCTTCGGCAGCGGCTGGATGTCGAGCGTGACCTCGTCCTTCTCATCCAGATCCACCGTCAGACGACCGCCCTCGGTCAGGCGGCCGAACAGCAACTCGTCGGCCAAGGCGCGACGGATGGTGTCCTGGATCAGGCGCTGCATCGGACGGGCGCCCATGAGCGGATCGAAACCCTTCTTCGCCAGATGCTTGCGCAGCTTGTCGGTGAAGGTAACCTCGACCTTCTTCTCGGCCAGCTGAGTCTCCAACTGCAGCAGGAACTTGTCGACCACGCGCAGGATGATGTTCTCGTCCAGCGCCTTGAAGCTCACGATGGCGTCGAGCCGGTTACGGAACTCCGGCGTGAACAGGCGCTTGATGTCGCCCATCTCGTCGCCCGCCTGGCGCGGGTTGGTGAAACCAATGGTCGCCTTGTTCATGGTCTCCGCGCCCGCGTTGGTCGTCATGATGATGATGACGTTGCGGAAGTCGGCCTTGCGCCCGTTGTTGTCGGTCAGCGTGCCGTGGTCCATGACCTGCAGCAACACGTTGAAGATGTCCGGGTGAGCCTTCTCGATCTCGTCGAGCAGCAGCACCGCGTGCGGCTTCTTGGTAATGGCCTCGGTCAGCAGCCCCCCCTGGTCAAAACCGACGTAACCGGGAGGCGCGCCGATCAGGCGGCTCACCGCATGACGCTCCATGTACTCCGACATGTCGAAGCGGATCAGGTCAACACCCATGATGTAGGCCAGCTGCTTGGCAGCTTCGGTCTTGCCGACGCCGGTGGGGCCGCTGAACAGGAAGGAACCGATCGGCTTGTCCGGTTTGCCCAGACCTGAACGCGCCATCTTGACGGCCGAGGCCAGTACCTCGAGAGCCTTGTCCTGCCCGAACACCACGCTCTTCAGATCACGCTCCAGCGTCTGCAGCTTGCTGCGGTCATCGTGCGACACATTGGCGGGCGGAATGCGGGCGATCTTGGCGACGATGTCCTCGATCTCGCTCTTGCCAATGGTCTTCTTGCGCTTGGAGGGCGTGAGAATGCGTTGCGCCGCGCCCGCCTCATCGATCACATCGATCGCCTTGTCCGGCAGGTGGCGGTCATTGATGTACTTGGCTGACAGCTCGGCCGCAGCTTGCAGCGCCGCATTGGCGTACTTGACGTTGTGGTGCTCCTCGAAGCGCGACTTCAGCCCCTTGAGGATTTCAATGGTCTCGGGCACGCTCGGCTCCACCACATCCACCTTCTGGAATCGACGTGACAGCGCCGCGTCCTTCTCGAAGATGCCGCGGTACTCGGTGAAGGTCGTGGCACCGATGCACTTGAGTTGCCCGCTGGACAGCGCCGGCTTGAGCAGGTTGGACGCGTCCAGCGTGCCGCCGGAGGCTGCGCCAGCGCCGATCAGGGTGTGAATCTCGTCGATGAACAGGATGGCATTCGGCTTGTCCTTGAGCGACTTGAGCACCCCTTTGAGGCGCTGCTCGAAATCGCCGCGGTACTTGGTGCCGGCCAGCAGGGCACCCATGTCCAGCGAGTAGACATTGGCCTCGGCCAGAATCTCCGGTACATCCTTCTGCACAATGCGCCACGCCAGGCCTTCGGCAATTGCCGTCTTGCCGACACCGGCCTCACCCACCAGCAGCGGGTTGTTCTTGCGGCGACGGCACAGGATCTGGATGACACGCTCGACCTCGTACTCGCGGCCGATCAGCGGATCGATCTTGCCATCCTTGGCCGCCTGGTTCAGGTTCTGTGTGTACTGCTCCAGCGGCGAAGCCTTCTCGTTCTTCTCGCTGCCACCCTCCTCGCCCTCGGGCTGACCCTCGTTCGATTTGGACGGCTCCGGCTGGTCGCTCTTCTTGATGCCGTGGGCAATGAAGTTGACCACGTCCAGGCGGGTCACGCCCTGCTGGTGCAGGTAATAGACGGCATGCGAATCCTTCTCGCCAAAGATCGCCACCAGTACATTGGCGCCGGTGACTTCCTTCTTGCCACTGCCGGTGGACTGCACATGCATGATGGCGCGCTGGATGACGCGCTGGAAACCCAGCGTGGGCTGGGTGTCCACGTCATCGGTGCCGGCGACCTGCGGCGTGTTGTCCTTGATGAAATTCGAGAGCGACTTGCGCAGGTCATCGATGTTGGCCGCGCAGGCACGCAGTACCTCGGCCGCGCTGGGATTGTCGAGCAAGGCCAGGAGCAGGTGCTCCACCGTGATGAATTCGTGACGTTGCTGGCGCGCCTCGACGAACGCCATGTGCAAACTGACTTCCAGTTCCTGGGCAATCATGTGATTTCCTTTGCCTTGCTTACAAACCTACTTTAATCCGATTCGCCCAACCGTCCAACAGTTCCGGACGCGAAAGAAAAAGGACTTTTCTGCAGCTACTCCACCGGTTCGCTGATGCATTTGAGCGGATGCCCCGCCTGATGCGCGGCCTCCAGCACCTGATCGACCTTGGTCGCCGCGACGTCCTTGGTATAAATGCCGCAGACCCCTTTACCGTCCAAGTGAATCTTGAGCATGATCTGGGTTGCCGTCTCCAGATCCTTGTTGAAATATTCCTGGATCACCACCACCACGAATTCCATCGGCGTGTAGTCGTCATTGAGCATGACGACCTGGTACATCTGCGGCGGCTTGACCTTCTGGGTACGCCGTTCGAGCACAACGGAGCCGCCCTCATCCCGGCCCGGCTGCTGAACCGGCGGTTGGGGCGGTTTTGCGGGTGATTTCGTAGCCATGGATTCATTCTATCGAGCACGCCTGCCGCTCGCTTCCTGGAGGTGAATTGGTGGCGTTTTTTCTGCCTTCAAGTCAGGAAACGGAAGGTGGCGAAAAAAACCGTTGCGGGCAGCAGCCGGCAACGGTCGAGGGTGCGGCCGTCACGGGCGACGGCGGGCCAATCGGGCTTTACATGTTGTCGATCATCACCTGACCGAAGCCGGAACAGCTGACCTGGGTGGCGCCTTCCATCAGGCGCGCAAAGTCGTAGGTCACTTTCTTGCTCAGGATGGATTTCTCGAGCGAGCGGATGATCAGGTCGGCCGCTTCCTTCCAGCCCATGTGACGCAGCATCATCTCCGCCGACAGGATCTCGGAGCCCGGATTGACGTAGTCCTTGCCGGCGTACTTGGGCGCTGTACCGTGGGTGGCCTCGAACATGGCCACGGTATCCGACAGGTTGGCGCCAGGAGCGATGCCGATACCGCCAACCTGGGCCGCCAGGGCGTCGGAGATGTAGTCGCCGTTCAGGTTGAGGGTGGCCACCACGCTGTACTCGGCCGGGCGCAGCAGGATTTGCTGCAGGAACGCATCGGCAATGACGTCCTTGATGACGATGTCACGCCCAGTCTTCGGATTCCTGAACTTGCACCACGGGCCGCCGTCAATCAACTCGGCACCAAACTCCTTCTGCGCCAGGGCATAGGCCCAGTCGCGGAAGCCGCCTTCGGTGAACTTCATGATGTTGCCCTTGTGCACGATGGTCACATTGGGCTTGTCGTTGTCGATCGCGTACTGGATCGCCTTGCGCATCAGGCGTTCGGTGCCCTCGATCGACACCGGCTTGATGCCGATGCCGGACGTCTCGGGAAAACGGATCTTCTTCACGCCCATTTCCTCGGTCAGAAACTTGATCAGCTTCTTGGCCTTGTCCGAGCGGGCTTCGTACTCGATACCGGCGTAGATGTCCTCCGAGTTCTCGCGGAAGATCACCATATTGGTCTTCTCCGGCTCCTTCAGGGGCGAGGGCACGCCCTTGAAGTACTGCACCGGGCGCAGGCAGACATAGAGGTCCAGTTCCTGGCGCAGCGCCACGTTGAGCGAGCGGATGCCGCCGCCCACCGGCGTCGTCAACGGCCCCTTGATGGACACCACATACTCGCGCACCACGTCCAGCGTCTCCTGCGGCAGCCAGACGTCCGGACCATAGATCCGGGTCGACTTCTCACCGGCATAAACCTCCATCCAGTGGATCTGGCGCCTGCCACCATAGGCCTTGGCCACCGCCGCATCCACCACCTTGAGCATCACCGGCGTGATGTCCAGGCCAGTGCCGTCGCCCTCGATGTAGGGAATGATGGGCTGGTCCGGCACGTTCAGGGACATGTCGGCATTGACCGTGATTTTCTGGCCTTGGGCAGGCACCTTGATGTGCTGGTACATGGGAACAGGACTCCGTTGGGGTGGGCTGGTTCAGAGGGCCCGGCACGGCCAGCAGGCCGCTTCGCTGTCGCCAGGGCTGGGCGAGGATCGCACAAATTCTAGTCCCAAAAACCTGCGCGGCCCCTGACGTGTCCCGCCCTCCACACAGAAGCACGCATGCAATGACTCGCCCCACTTCAAGCGGCATGATCAGAGGCGATGACGCACAATGCAGGCTGCGTTTGACTCCCGCTTGCCTGCCCCATGAATCGATTGCTCGCCCGCCTGTCCTTTCTCGTTCTCGCTGTCTTGACGGCCCCCGCCTGGTCACAGGAGGCACCCCAGCTTGACCTGCCACGCATCACGCTCTCGGCCGGCATGCACCTGATCAATGCCCAAGTGGCCGCCACGCCCGATCAGCGCGCCACCGGGCTCATGTTCCGCAAGGAGATGCCGGCGAGCGAAGGCATGCTGTTCGTCTTCGAGCAACCCGCCGGACAATGCTTCTGGATGAAGAACACCCTGCTACCCCTGACCGCCGCCTTCGTGGCCGACGACGGCACCATCGTCAACCTGGCCGACATGAAACCGCAGAGCCTGGACTCGCACTGCTCTGCCAGGCCGGTGCGCTATGTGCTGGAAATGCACCAGGGCTGGTTTGCCAAGCGTGGCATCAAGGCCGGCAGCAAACTCAGTGGCCCTCCGTTCAGCGTGCGCTGACACTGACACCCCGCAGCGAAAACGGCCCCGGCAGCTGACGCTGCCGGGGCCGTTTGTTTGAGGCCCGCCTGAAGCCCGCGAAGGCGGCAGGCTCGCGGGCCCTGTCGCTTACACCTTGACCGAAGCCAGCGCCGCGTTCAGCGTCTTGCTCGGACGCATCACCGCTTCCAGCTTGGCAGTATCGGGCTTGTAGTAGCCGCCGATATCCACCGGCTTGCCCTGCACCGCCGCCAGTTCAGACACGATGGCCTGCTCGTTGTCGGCCAGTTGCTTGGCCAGCGGCGCGAACTTCGCCGCAAGCTCCTTGTCCTCGGTCTGGGCCGCCAGCTCCTGGGCCCAGTACAGAGCCAGGTAGAACTGGCTGCCGCGGTTGTCGAGCTGGCCCGTCTTGGGCGAGGGGTTCTTGTTGTTGTCCAGCAGTTTGCCGGTGGCAGCATCCAGCGTCTTGGCCAAGAGTTTGGCTCGCGGATTGTTGTTCTTGATACCCAGTTCTTCCAGCGATACGGCCAGCGCCAGGAACTCGCCCAGCGAATCCCAGCGCAGGTGGTTCTCCTCCACCAGCTGTTGCACGTGCTTAGGGGCCGAGCCGCCGGCACCGGTTTCGTACATGCCACCACCTGCCATCAGCGGCACGATGGACAGCATCTTGGCCGAGGTGCCCAGTTCCATGATCGGGAACAGGTCGGTCAGGTAGTCGCGCAGGATGTTGCCGGTGGCGCTGATGGTGTCCAGGCCGCGGATCACGCGCTCCAGGGTGTAGCGCATGGCGCGCACCTGGCTCATGATCTGGATGTCCAGCCCGGTGGTGTCGTGCTCATGCAGGTACATCTTGACCTTGGTGATGAGCTGCGCTTCGTGCGGGCGGTAGGCATCGAGCCAGAACACCACCGGCATGCCGGAGTTGCGGGCGCGGGTGACGGCCAGCTTGACCCAGTCGCGGATGGCGGCGTCCTTGACTTGGCACATGCGCCAGATGTCGCCGGCTTCCACGTTCTGGCTCATCAGCACTTCGCCGGTGTCCAGGTCGGTGATGTTGGCCACGCCGTCTTCCGGAATTTCGAAGGTCTTGTCGTGCGAGCCGTATTCCTCGGCCTGCTGCGCCATCAGGCCGACGTTGGGCACCGTGCCCATGGTCTTGGGATCGAAAGCGCCATGCCACTTGCAGAAGTTGATCATCTCCTGGTAGATGCGGGCAAAGGTCGACTCCGGCATCACGGCCTTGACGTCCTTCAGGCGGCCGTCGGCACCCCACATCTTGCCGCCGTTGCGGATCATGGCCGGCATGGAGGCGTCGACGATGATGTCGTTGGGCGAATGGAAGTTGGTGATGCCCTTGGCCGAGTCCACCATCGCCAGCTCGGGGCGGTGCTCATGGCAGGCGTGCAGATCGCGCTTGATCTCTTCCTGCTTGGACTGCGGCAGCGTGGCAATCTTGTTGTAAAGATCGACCATGCCGTTGTTGACGTTGACGCCCAGTTCCTCGAACAGCTTGCCGTGCTTCTCGAACGCTTCCTTGTAGAAGATCTTGACGCAGTGGCCGAACACGATGGGGTGCGAGACCTTCATCATGGTGGCCTTCACGTGCAGCGAGAACATCACGCCGGTCTTGCGCGCGTCCTCGATTTCCTTCTCATAGAAGGCCAGCAGCGCTTTCTTGCTCATGAACATGCTGTCGATCACCTCGCGGTCCAGCAGCGAGACCTTGGGCTTGAGCACTATGGTCTTGCCGCTCTTGGTGATCAGCTCCATCTTGACATCACGGGCGCGGTCCAGCGTCATGGACTTTTCGCCGTGGTAGAAGTCGCCGTGGTGCATGTGCGAGACGTGCGTGCGCGAAGCCTGGCTCCACTCGGCCATGCTGTGCGGGTTCTTGCGGGCGTATTCCTTGACGGCGCGCGGCGCGCGGCGGTCGGAGTTGCCCTCGCGCAGCACCGGGTTGACGGCCGAGCCCAGGCACTTGCCGTAGCGGACCTTGATGGCCTTTTCCTCTTCGGTCTTGGGGTTCTCCGGGTAGTCCGGCACCTTGTAGCCCTTGGCCTGCAGTTCCTTGATGGCGGCCACCAACTGCGCGACGGACGCACTGATGTTCGGCAGCTTGATGATGTTGGCTTCCGGCTTGAGGGTCAGCTTGCCCAGCTCGGCCAGGTAGTCGGGCACGCGCTGCTCTTCGGTCAGGTACTCGGGGAAGTTGCCCAGGATACGGGCGGCAACCGAGATGTCGCTGGTCTCGACATTCACGCCGGCCGGCGCAGCGAAGGTGCGGATGATGGGCAGAAAGGAGCTGGTCGCCAGCAGCGGGGCTTCGTCGGTCAGCGTGTAGATGATGGTGGGTTGCTGGTTGCTCATATGCCTTATCTCCAGAGATCGTGGTCGAAAACCTGCCGGTCAGTTGTGCCGATCGGCCAAATCATTTGATGGTTCGAGATTTTGCTTTCTGTGCTCTGACGTGGACCCCGTTTTTTGAATCCAAATCCCACAATGCAAAAAACACATCAAGAAAAATGAGAAATTTTTTCAATCAGTCTTATAAAAGATACATGACTGTTTGGCAAACAGAGTCCCTTCCCCCGCACATCACCAGGCCATCGGCAACAAAAAAGGCCTGGAGATCGTCGATCTCCAG
>CALRMF020000015.1:0-20929 GCA_943369035.1 Curvibacter sp. AEP1-3 | reverse complement strand
AGCATGCCACAGCGGCGCGAAAGCGCAGCCGACGACAGCAATGCGGGCACGGGTGGGAGCAGTCATGGCCGGATTGTAGGCCAGCGGGCTCAATGCGCCAGGATCTTGTTGAGAAAGTCCTTGGTGCGCGGCTGGCGCGCCTCGGGGTTGCCGAAGAAATCGTCGCGCGAGCAGTCTTCCAGGATCCTGCCACCGACGTCCATGAAGATGACGCGGTTGCTGACCTTGCGCGCAAAGCCCATCTCGTGCGTCACGCACATCATGGTCATGCCCTCCTGCGCCAGGCCGACCATCACGTCCAGCACCTCGCCCACCATCTCGGGGTCAAGGGCCGAGGTCGGTTCGTCGAACAGCATGACGATCGGGTCCATGGACAGGGCGCGTGCAATCGCCACCCGCTGCTGCTGGCCGCCCGAGAGCTGGCCCGGAAACTTGTCCTTGTGCGCCGACAGGCCCACGCGGTCGAGCATCTTCAGGCCGCGCGCCTTGGCGTCATCCGGGCTGCGCCCGAGCACCTTGATCTGCGCGATGGTGAGGTTCTCCGTCACCGACAGGTGCGGAAACAGCTCGAAATGCTGGAACACCATGCCGACGCGGCTGCGCAGTTTCGGCAGGTTGGTCTTGGGGTCGTGCACCGGCACGCCGTCGACCCAGATCTCGCCTTGCTGGAACGGCTCCAGCGCGTTGATGGTCTTGATGAGGGTGGACTTGCCGGAGCCCGACGGGCCGCAGACCACCACCACCTCGCCCTTGTTGATCTTGGTGGAGCAATCGGTCAGCACCTGGAAGGTGCCGTACCACTTGGAGACGTTTTTCAGTTCGATCATGGCAACGCTTTCTGGAGTCTCAGCGAATGATGGCAATGCGCTGGTGCAGCCGCTTGACGGCCCAGGACAGCGCGTAACAGATGACGAAATACAGCACGGCGGCGGCCAGATAGGCTTCGATCGGCCGGCCGTAGTTCTTGCCCGCCACCTCGAAGCCCTTGAGCATGTCGTAGGCGCCGATCGCGTAGACCAGCGAAGTGTCCTGGAACAGGATGATGGTCTGCGTCAGCAGCACCGGCAACATGTTGCGAAAAGCCTGGGGCAGCACCACCAGCCGCATGTTCTGCCCATAGGTCATGCCCAGCGCCTGGCCGGCGAACACCTGGCCGCGCGGGATGGACTGGATGCCGGCGCGCATGATCTCGCTGAAGTAGGCCGCTTCAAAGGCAATGAAAGTGATGACCGCCGAGAGTTCGGCACCGATGGGCCGCCCAATCACGGCCGGCACCAGCAGGAAGAACCAGAGGATCACCATCACCAGCGGAATGCTGCGCATGCCGTTGACGTACAGCGTGGCCGGCAGGTCCAGCCACTTGCGCCCCGACAGGCGCATCAGTGCCAGCAGGGTACCGAACAGCACGCCGCCGAGGGTGGCGATGACGGTCAGCATCAGGCTGAAGTACAGCCCCTTGAGCACGAAGTTGCTGATCAGGTCCCAGCTGTAGAAGGAAAAATCAATTTGCAGGTTCATCTCAGTGGCCTCCACCCGCACTGGCGGCAATGAAGCCGGGCACGCGTGCGCGCCGCTCGATGAAGGCCATCAGGCGGTTGATGGCAAAGGCCGAGACGATGTACAGACCGGTGACGGCGAGGTAGATCTCGATGCCGCGCGCCGTCTCTTCCTGCGCCTGCATGGCGAACATCGTCAGTTCGGCCACCGAAACGGCAAAGGCCACGGACGAGTTCTTGAAGATGTTCATGGTCTCACTGGTCAGAGGCGGGATGACGATGCGCAAGGCCATGGGCAGCAGCACGTAGCGGTAGGTCTGCGCCGTGGTGAAACCCAGCGCCATGCCCGCGTAGCGCTGGCCGCGCGGCAGCGCCTGGATGCCCGAGCGCACCTGCTCGGCCACCCGGGCCGACGTGAAGAAGCCCAGCGCCAGCACCACCAGCACAAAGCCGGGCACCGCCTTCAGCGCCGGGAAGAAGGCCGGCACCACGTGGTACCAGAGGAAGATCTGCACCAGCAGCGGAATGTTGCGGAACAGCTCGACCCAGGCGTTGCCCAGACGCACCAGCTTCGGGCTGGCCGGCAGTGTGCGGATGGTGCCGATGACCAGGCCCAGCGCCAGCGCCAGCAGCAGCGCCAGCAAGGCGACGGAGACGGTCCAGCCCCAGGCCGAGAGCATCCAGTCCAGATAGGTGATGCCGCCATCCTTGCCGAAGCAGCCCTGCACCGCGGTGCGTTCGATGGTGTCCTCACAGAACACCTGCCAGTCCCATGTCATCGTGACATCCTTTCTCGCATGCACCCCGGACTCAACGAAAAACCCCTGCCAACACCGGGTTCGCAGGGGTTGTGCGCCAGGGCAAGCGCCCTTTACTTGCGGGCGTAGTCTTCCATGGGTTTGTCATTCGGGCTGGCCCAGGCGGCCTTGGTGGCCTCCGACAGCGGCAGACCGATGCGGGTGTTGGACGGGGGCACCGGCTGCATGAACCACTTGTCATACAGCTTGGCCAGCGAGCCATCGGCAATCTGGCGCTTGATGGAGTCGTCGACCGCCTTCTTGAAGGCCGGATCGTCCTTGCGCAACATGCAGGCAATGGGCTCGACCGACAGCACCTCACCGACGATCTTGAAGTCGTTGGGGTTCTTGGACTTCGAGATGTTGGCCGCCAGGATGGAGCCGTCCATCACGAAGGCATCGGCACGGCCGGATTCGAGCAGCAGGAAGCTGTCGGCGTGGTCCTTGCCGTAGACCTCCTTGAAATCGATGCCGCCGGCACGCTCGTGCTTGCGCAGGGTCTGCACCGAGGTGGTGCCGGTGGTGGTGGCGACGCTGCGGCCGTTCAGGTCCTTGATCGAGGTGATGCCCGAGTTGGCCTTGACGGCCATGCGCACCTCTTCCACATAGGTGGTGACGGCAAAGGCCACGTCCTTCTGGCGCGCCGCAGTGTTGGTGGTGGAGCCGCACTCCAGGTCCACCGTGCCGTTGGTCACGAGCGGAATGCGGTTCTGCGAGGTCACCGGCTGGTACTTGGTTTCCAGCTTGGCCAGGCCCAGCTGCTTCTGCAGGTCGGCGATGATGCGTTCGCCCATCTCGGTATGGAAACCGACGTACTTGTTGTTGCCCAGGGTGTAGGACAGGCCGGACGATTCACGCACGCCCAGGGTGATGCTACCCGAGGCCTTGATCTTGGCCAGCGTATCGCCTGCCTGGGCCATCGCACCACTTGCGGACAGGGCCATCACGGCCAACGCCAACATCTGTTTCTTCATGCTCATCTCCTTGCGGATTCGGTTGCGTATGAATGATTGCGTTCGGTAAACGCGAAAGAGGTCATTCTAGGACCTGCAAGTCCCGATTGTGAACATGCCGGGCAAGCCTCATGCCTGCTGCAGAAATTCCCACAAAGCCTGCACAGTTCGCTTCGGAATACCCCGGTGGGCTCCTCGGTGGCCGTCGCGCCCGGTCGGCTTCTCACGGTACAGGCGCACGTCCATGGTGATCTGCAGGTCGTTCATGGCGGCGGGCACAGCACTGACCAACCGACCGGCGCGCAGTTCGTTGCGCACCGCACTGTGCGGCAGGAAAGCCAGGCCGTGCCCCTCCAGCGCCATGGCCTTCAGGCCTTCGGCCATGTCGGTCTCGTACACCCGCTCCAGGTGGATCGCCGTGGCCGCCTGCTTGAGCATGAAGTCCACCACCTGGCCCAGGTAGGCGCCCGGCGCATAACCCAGGTAGGGCAGCGGTTGCCCGGGGCGCCCCGGCAGCAGAAACAGCGGCTGGCCCTGCGCATCCGGTCGGCAGTACGGGGCGATGACCTCCTGCCCCAGGCTCACCATCTCGTAGCGCTCGGTGTCGAGCTGGAACGGGTGCGAGGCGTGATGGTAGGCCAGCAGCAGGTCGCAGCTGCCTTCGGCCAAGCGCATCACGGCGTCGTGCACATTAAGCGCGATCAGCCGGCTCTTGAAAGGGCCGAACTTATCGCGCAGACTGGAAGCCCAGGTTGGGAAGAAGGTGAAGGCCAGGGTGTGCGGCACTGCAAACTCGATCACGTCCTCGCCAGCGGCGGTCTGGCTGCGCAGCATGGCACGCGTGTGCTGCAGCGCCTGCAGCATCTCCAGTGCCTGGCCATAGAGGGTTTCGCCGGCCGGCGTCAAACGCGTGGGGTAGGCGCTGCGGTCCACCAGGTCGGTCCCGGCCCAGGCCTCGAGTGACTGGATGCGGCGCGAGAACGCCGGCTGCGTGACGTGCCGCAGCTGGGCTGAACGGCTGAAGCTGCGCGTCTCGGCCAGGCTGACGAAATCCTCAAGCCACTTGGTGTCCATGCTGCAAATTATGCGTTGCCCACATGTGCTATCCAATCAATAGCTGACTGCGCACGCCCTCCTGGGCCCAGAGGCTGAAATCATTCCGAACTCTGCTGCAGGGCCCACATGCGGGCGTAGACGCCGCCCTGCGCCAACAGCCCGGCATGGTTGCCGCGCTCGACGACACGTCCAGCCTGCAGCACCAGAATCTCATGCGCCTCCACCACGGTGGACAGGCGGTGCGCGATCACCAGCGTGGTCTTGTTCTGCGCCACGCCCTGCAGCTCGGCCTGGATGGCGCGCTCGTTGGCCGAATCCAGCGCCGAGGTGGCCTCGTCGAAGATCAGGATCGGCGGATTCTTCAGCAGCGTGCGCGCAATCGCCACGCGCTGCTTCTCGCCGCCGGAGAGCTTGAGACCGCGCTCGCCCACCATGGTGTCGTAGCCCATGGGCGTGGCCGCGATGAAGTCGTGGATGTGCGCCGCGCGCGCCGCCGCCTCCACCTCGGCCCGGCTGGCGCCGGGGCGGCCGTAGGCGATGTTGTATTCGACCGTGTCGTTGAACAGCACGGTGTCCTGCGGCACGATGCCGATGGCCAGTCTCAGGCTGGCCTGCGTGACCTGCCGGATGTCCTGGCCGCCGATGGTGATGCGTCCGCCTTCCTGGGGGTTGCTGACGTCGTAGAAACGGTACAGCAGGCGCGCCAGCGTAGACTTGCCGGCGCCCGACGGTCCGACCACCGCCACCGTCTTGCCAGCGGGAATCTCGAAGCTGACCTGGTACAGGATGGGGCGCGCGGGGTCGTAGGCAAAACTGACGTTCTCGAACCGCACGGTGGCTTGGTCCGTCTGCAAGGCGGTCGCGCCGGGCGCATCGGCCACCTCGCGTTCACGCTCCAGCAGCAGGAACATCTTATCCAGATCGGTCAGGCTCTGCTTGATCTCGCGGTAGATCACGCCCAGGAAGTTGAGCGGGATGTAGAGCTGGATCATGAAGGCGTTGATCATCACCAGATCACCCAGTGTCATGCGGCCCTCGACCACGCCCTGGGTGGCGCGCCACAGCATGGCCACCAGACCGACGGCGATGATCAGTTGCTGCCCGGTGTTGAGCAGGCTCAGCGTGGTCTGGCTCTTCAGCCGCGCCTGGTAGAGGCGCTGCAGACTCTCGTCGTAACGCCGGGCCTCGAAGTCCTCGTTGTTGAAATACTTCACCGTCTCGTAGTTGAGCAGCGAATCGACCGCCTTGGTGTGGGCGGCAGAGTCGAACTCGTTGGCCTGCTTGCGGAACTGTGTACGCCATTCGGTCACGGTGACGGTGAACAGGATGTAGCCGGCCAGCGCCGCGATGGTGATCCAGGCGAACCAGACATCGAACTTGATGGCCAGGATGGTCAGCACCAGCGCCACCTCGATCAGCGTCGGCACGATGCTGTAGAGCGAGTAGGAGATCAGCGACTCGATGCCGCGCACGCCGCGCTCGATGTCGCGCGTCATGCCGCCGGTCTGGCGCTCCAGATGAAACCTCAGGCTCAGGGCGTGCAGATGGCGGAAGGTGTTGAGGGCGATGCTGCGCGCCGCACCCTGGGTGGCCTTGGCGAACACCAGCTCGCGCAACTCGGCAAACAGCGAGGTCGCCAGCCGCAATGCGCCGTAGGCCAGCAGCAGTCCCACCGGCACCACCAGCACGGCCTGCGCATCGCCAGGCTGGATGTCCATGGTGTCCACCAGGTTCTTCAGCAGCACCGGCACGCCCACGTTGGCCAGCTTGGCGCCGACCATGAAGGCCAGCGCCGCGATCACGCGCCACTTGTATTGCCAGAGGTAGGGAAACAGCCGCCTCAGCGTGGCCCAGTCCGAGCGGGCTTGCGCCGGCGTCGCGGCAACTGCCGCGCCAGGGTTAGGTTGTGCCAGTTCACCACGACCACGCATAAGAGACAATCCAAGGAGTTGTTTTGAACGGAATTGTCACCCATGCCCACCTACCAGCCCCCCGGTCCGATCCAGCCGCCCTCTGACGAAGAGTTGGTGCTCAAGGTCATCCCCATGCCGGCCGACACCAACGGCAACGGCGACATCTTCGGTGGCTGGGTCATGGCCCAGGTGGACTTGGCCGGCTCGGTGATCCCGGCGCGCTATGCCGGCGGGCGCCTGACGACGGTGGCAGTGAACGAGTTCGTCTTCAAGCAACCAGTGCGCGTGGGCGACATCCTGTCCTTCTACTCCAAGCTCACGCGCGTGGGCCGCACCTCGATGACGGTGAAGGTGGAAGTGTTTGCCGAGCAGTTCCGCGCCCAAGGCCAGTTCGTCAAGGTGACGGAGGCCTCGCTGACCTATGTGGCGATCGACGAACATGGCAAGCCGCGCGAGGTGCCGCACCGGCCACCCATCGCGGGCTGAAGCGCCAAACTCACGACACGATGTAGGCCGCGGCGCCTACCGACAGCAGCTTGCCGTCGGCACCGAGAAACTCCATGCGCGTGGAGGCCACACGCGAACCGAGGCGCAGAACCTCGGCACGCAACTCGAACGCGTCACCGATGCCGGGGCGCAGGTAATCGATACGCAGATCGATGGTGCCCAGCTTGGCAAACCGGTGCAGGCGCTGCAGCGGCGGCTCGTCCATGTGGCGCGCGCCGATGGCTGCCATCACCGCCAAGCCGCCCATGGCATCCAGCCCGGCGCTGATGACGCCGCCGTGGATGCGGTTGTGGCCGTAGTGGCCGATCAGTTCCGGGCGCATCGCGATGCGCGCTGTCACACGCTCCGGCTGCAGGCTGGTGATCTCCAGGCCCAAAACCCGATTGAAGGCAATCTTGTCCTCGAAGATGTCTTTCAAGCCGGCAATGAACTCCGGCTCGAAACCTTCGGGCGGGAAGGGAACCGCTGTTTTCATATGAACTCGCTGCAGTCAGGTTTGCGCTTTTGCCTTCGGCGAATGAGAAAACCCAGCCATCACGGGCTGGTCATCCCTGCGGGATTCCAATCTCAGACCTTGCTGAAATCGGGTTTTCTCTTTTCCATGAACGCGGTAAACGCTTCGCGCGCTGCCGGCTCACGCAGCATGCGGCCAAAGCTCTGCCCCTCCTCGGCCATCTGCTGCAGCACCAGCGCGGCCTGGCCCTTCTTCATCAGGCGCTTGGTTTCGATCAACGAGGACAGCGGCTTGGCGGCCAGCTTGCGCGCCTGGGCCTGGGCGTAACCATTCGCCTCGGTCGGCGGCAGCACGCGGTTGACCAGGCCGGCCTCCAGCGCCGCCTCGGCCATGAAGGGCTCACCGAGCAGCAGCGCTTCGGCCGCGCGGTGGTAGCCGAACATCTGCGGCACCAGCAGGCTGGAGGCCGCCTCCGGGCACAGGCCCAGGTTGACGAAGGGCATCGAAAACGCCGCGTTGTCGCCGGCGTAGACCAGATCGCAGTGGAACAGCAACGTGGTGCCGATCCCCACCGCCGGGCCGCTGACCGCGGCAATCAGCGGTTTGGGAAAGGCGGCGATGGCGCGCAGGAATCGGAACACTGGCGAGTCCTGCGTGGCCGGCGGCTGGTTGAGGAAGTCGCCGATGTCGTTGCCGGCGGAGAACACCGTCTCGTGGCCCTGGATCAGCAGCACGCGCACGGCCGCGTCGGCTGCTGCCTGTTCCACGGCGTCCGCCATCGCAGCGTACATCGCAGCCGTGATGGAGTTCTTGCGGTCGAGCCGGTTGAAGCTGAGCGTGGTCACACCGTCTTCGGTGTGGACGAGGATGTCGGACATGGGGCTCACTCCTTGAAATAGACGATCTGGTGGCTGGTGGCCAGCAACTGGCCGGCCTCGTTCCAGAGTTCGGCACTCTGGTCGAAATAGCCGTTGAAGAAGGATTGTGCCCGCGCCTGCCCGAGCAGGTAGCCGCTGCCGGTGGCCGCGAGCTCCTCGGCGCCAGCATGGAAGTAGACCGTCATCGACACCGTCCCAACCGGCGTCAGCCGTGCGCGACGGCGCCAGACGCGCGGGAAGAAGACGTCGGCCAGCGCCAGCAGGCTGCAGAAATCGAGCGGGCGCGGCGGATCGTCGCGCATCCAGAGTTGCGTCAGGCTGTCGGCCTCGCTGCCGTCCCAGTGCTGCGGAATCTCGCCGGCGCAGGGGCGCAGGTCATAGCGCTGCAACCAGGCCACAGGCCGCGCCCCTTGGGCACGTGCAATGTCGACGGGCGCCGGCACCTCGGGCATCACTGCATCGACTGCGCTCCAGGTGCTGCGTCGCACCGCGGTGACCGCGGTGGCGGTCAGCACCACGGTATCCAGCCCGTCCGGGTCGGTCTGCGATACCAGCACCAGCCAGTGCTGGGTCGAACGGTTGGTGCGCATCGGTCGCGCTTCGATACGGAAGGCGCCCTCTGCCAGGGCGGCGGCGAAGTTGGCGGTAAACGACACCGGCTCCCCCAGGCGCTCCGGATGATCCAGCACCGCCTTGAGGGCCTGTGCGGCGCTGATGCCGCCGAACGGCCCGACCATGTTCCAGTAGGCGGCGTGGGTGTGGCCCTCGTAGTGACCGGGGGCAGTCTGCCCCAGCAGCAGGGCGGCGTCAAAGGGATGCAGGCTCATGGCTGCGTAGTGTGCGCCAAGGCAGGCTCCATAGCCGTCATCCTGGTGACGCTGGCACCACCCCAAACCTCCAGGGCCTGCAGCGCCTCGACCGCCTTGGGCCAGAGCGAGGTGCGGAAATGCTCGCGGAACAGGCCGAAGTGGCCGATGCGTCGGGCCAGCACATCCTCCGGCCCCAAACTGTGCACCTCGCTCGGTGCGTTCGGATAAAACCCCACCAGCGCCCGGGTACCGCGCAAGGTCATCAGCTCATCATCCTTGAACGACCAGGCCAGCACCGGGAAGCGCACTTGGGCATAGCGCTCCGCCACTGCGGCGCCTTCGGCGCCCACGCTGTAGCGCGGGTGCAGGCACCAGCGGCGCCACTGGCGAATCACGCCAGCTGGCAGGTCGCCCACCTTGCGCAGGCCGCGGCCAGGAAAGTAGCCACACACCCGGGTGGCCACCGGCACCAGCACGTGCCAGAAATAAAGCACGCCGCGGCGCAGCCGCGGCGCATTGTCGCGCCAGTAGCCGCTGCCGGCCGCGACACTGAACAGGCCGTCGACCCGATCGGGCTGCTCGAACAGGCCGGGCAACTGCGCACCCAGGCTGTGACCGATCAGGTAGAGCGGCTGCTCCGGCAAGGCATCCTTGGCTGCGCACACCACGGCCTCGTAGTCGCGCGTCCAATCGAAAAGATCAGCCCGGAAGCCGCGCAGGGTGTGGCCGGGCGTGTCGGGCAGCGAATCGCCATGGCCGCGGTAGTCGAACGTGGTGACGCGGTACCCCTGCTCGGCCAGCCAGCGGGCAAACGGGGCATAGAAACCCTGCTGCACGCCCATGGCGCCACCGATGACGACGCTGGCCCGCGCCTTGCCAGCGGGCACATACTCGCGCAGGACGAGTTCCGCGCCACCATCCACCTGCAGCTTGCGCTTGTGCATGCAGCGCCTCGGTCAGACGCGCTCGAAGATGCCGGCGGCGCCCTGGCCCATCCCCACGCACATGGTGACCATGCCGTACTTCAGGTTCTTGCGGCGCAGCGCGTGCACCACGGTAGCGGAGCGGATGGCACCGGTGGCACCGAGCGGGTGACCGAGCGCAATCGCACCGCCCATGGGGTTGACCTTGGCCGGGTCCAGCCCCAGGCTGTTGACCACGGCCAGTGACTGGGCGGCAAAGGCCTCGTTCAACTCGAACCAGTCGATGTCGTCCTGCTTGAGGCCGGCGCCGCGCAGTGCGGCCGGAATGGCCTCGATCGGGCCGATGCCCATGATGTGCGGCGGCACACCACGCGAGGCGAAGCTGACGAAACGCGCCAGCGGCGTGAGGCCAAAGCGCTTGACCGCCGCCTCGCTGGCCAGGATCAGCGCGCCGGCACCGTCCGACGTCTGCGAGCTGTTGCCGGCCGTCACGCTGCCGCGGGCGGCAAACACGGTCTTGAGCTTGGCCAGCGCTTCCAGCGTGGTGTCGGCACGGGCGCCCTCATCCAGGTTGACGGTGCGGGTCTTGGTGCTCACTTCGCCGGTCTGCAGATTGGGCGTGCGTTCCACCACCTCGATCGGGGTGATCTCGGCCGTGAACTCGCCGGCCTGCTGGGCCCGAACGGCACGCTGGTGCGACTCCAGCGCGAAAGCGTCCTGCGCTTCGCGACTCACCTTCCATTGCTGCGCCACCTTCTCGGCCGTCAGGCCCATGCCGTAGGCGATGCCGACATCCTCGTCACGCAGGAAGATGGACGGCGAGAGCGACGGCGCGTTGCCCATCATGGGCACCATGCTCATGCTTTCCACACCGGCGGCGATCATGACCTCGGCCTCGCCGACGCGGATGCGGTCGGCCGCCATCTGCACCGCCGACAGGCCGGAGGCACAGAAGCGGTTGACGGTGATGCCGCCCACGCTGGTGGGCAGGCCAGCCAGCACGGCGCCGATGCGCGCCACGTTCAGGCCCTGCTGGGCTTCGGGAATGGCACAGCCGCAGACGATGTCCTCGATGGCGGCCGGGTCCAGCCCCGGGGCCTGCGCGAGCGCGGCCTTGAGGGTGGTGGCCAACAGGTCGTCCGGGCGGGTGTTGCGGAAGAAGCCGCGGTGCGAGCGGCCAATGGGCGTGCGCGTGGCGGCAACGATGTAGGCGTCTTGAACTTGTTTCATGGTGATTCCTCGGGGTCGTTGCTGGCCAATCAGTTGCGCAGGGGCTTGCCCGTGCTGAGCATGCCCATGATGCGTTCCTGCGTCTTGGGATGCACGATCAGCGAGCAGAAGGCCTGGCGCTCCAGCGCCATCAGGTACTCCTCGCTCACCAGCGTGCCGGGTTCGACGTCGCCGCCGCAGACCACGCCCGCGATCAGGCTGGCGATGTGGAAATCGTGCTGGCTGATGAAGCCGCCGTCCCGCATGTTGACCAACTGGCCCTTGATGGTGGCAATGCCGCTGCGGCCCGCCACCGGGAACAGGCGTTTGTGCGGGGCGCGCCAGCCGCCCTGGTACATGGCCCGTGCCTCGTTGAGCGCGACATAGAGCAGCTCGTCCTTGTTCGGCACGATGACGTCGCTTTCCAGCAGGTAGCCCAGCTTGCGCGACTCCAGCGCGCTGGTACCCACCTTGGCCATGGCCGCAGCCGTGAAGCCCTCAGTCAGGAAAGGCAGGATGTCCTTGCCGGTCGAGGTGGCGGCGTTTTCGGCCGCACGGCGCGCGATGTAGGTCAAACCACCGGCCCCCGGGATCAGGCCGACGCCCACTTCCACCAAGCCGATGTAGGACTCCATCGCCACCACACGGCGCGCCGAGTGCACCGCCAGCTCGCAGCCGCCACCCAAGGCCATGCCGCGAATGGCGGACACCACCGGCACGCCGGCGTAACGCAGGCGCAGCATCATGGTCTGCATCTCGTGCTCGGCGCCATCAATGGCGCCCACACCGGCGACCATGAAGGCCGGCATCATGGCCTGCAGGTCGGCACCAACGCTGAAGGGCTCGTCGCCCGACCAGATCACCAGGCCCTGGTATTCCTGCTCGGCCAGGGTCACGGCGCGCATCAGGCCCTCGACCACGTCGGGGCTGATGGCATGCATCTTGGTCTTGATGCTGGCGATCAGCACGCTGCCGGTATGGCTGGTGCGGGTCTCGTCCAAGGTCCACAGGCGCACGCCGCTGTCCTCAAACACCGTCTTGCCAGCGGTCTGGTACTTGGGCGAACCGTCGCCCAGCAGGCTTTCGCGGAAGTACTGCACGTCGTACACCGGCAGCTGGCGGCGCGGCTGGAACTGACCCGTCGTCGGATTGAAGGAGCCTTGCTGCGTGTGCACGCCGCCGGCCTGAGCCGCCGGACCTTCAAACACCCACTTGGGTAGCGGCGCCTTGCACAAGGCCTTGCCAGCATCGATGTCCTCCTGGATCATCTTGGCGACTTCCAGCCAGCCGGCTTCCTGCCAGAGCTCGAAGGGGCCCTGCTTCATGCCGAAGCCCCAGCGCATGGCCAGGTCCACATCGGCGGCGGTATCAGCGATGCTGGCCAGATGCACGGCCGCGTAGTGGAAGCTGTTGCGCAGGATGGCCCAGAGGAAGCGGCCCTGTGCGCCTTCGGCATTGCGAAGCAGCTTGAGGCGCTCACCGGCCGGCTTCTTGAGCATACGCTCGTAGACCGCGTCGGCCTTCTCACCGCCGGGCACGTACTCCTTGCCAGCCAGGTCGAAGCGCAGGATGTCGCGGCCGACCTTCTTGTAGAAGCCGGCCTTGCTCTTCTGACCCAGGTGGCCCATCTCGATCAGGGTCTGCAGCACCTTGGGCGTGCCGAAGCTGCCATAGAACGGGTCGCTTTTCTCGTCCAGGTTGTCCTGCAGCGTCTTGATGACGTGGGCCATGGTGTCCAGGCCCACGACGTCGGCGGTACGGAAGGTGCCGGAACTGGCGCGACCGAGCTTCTTGCCGGTCAGGTCATCCACCACGTCGTAGCTCAGGCCGAAGTTCTCGACCTCCTTCATGGTGGCCAGCATGCCGGCAATGCCGACGCGGTTGGCGATGAAGTTGGGCGTGTCCTTGGCGCGCACCACGCCTTTGCCCAGACCGCTGGTGACGAAGGTCTCCAGCTGGTCCAGGATCTCGGGTTTGGTGGTGGGCGTGGGGATCAGCTCCACCAGGTACATGTAGCGCGGCGGGTTGAAGAAGTGGATGCCGCAGAAGCGCGGCTTGATGGCTTCCGGCAGCGCCTCGGACAGCTTGGTGATCGACAGGCCCGAGGTGTTGGACGCGACGATGGCGTGCTTGGCCACATGCGGCGCGATCTTCGTGTACAGATCGAGCTTCCAGTCCATGCGCTCTGCAATGGCCTCGATGATGAGGTCGCATTCCTTGAGCAGACCGAGGTGCTCCTCGTAGTTGGCGGCCTGGATCAGGCTGGCGTCATCAGCCACGCCCAGCGGCGCGGGCTTGAGCTTCTTCAGGTTGTCGATCGCCTTGGTGACGATGCCGTTCTTCGGCCCTTCCTTGGCTGGCAGGTCGAACAGCACCACCGGCACCTTGACGTTGACGAGGTGGGCGGCAATCTGCGCCCCCATGACGCCGGCACCAAGCACGGCGACTTTTCTGACTTGAAATCGGGACATCTTGTCTTCCTTGTAGAGGGCCGTGCTTACTGCACGCGGTTCCAGACCTGGGTCCGGTAGAACGGGCCGATATAGCCGCGAATCTGCAACTTGGCACCGCCGTCCAACGGCGTCATGCGCAGGGTGTAGGTCTTGCCGTTTTCCGGGTCGAGGATGTTGCCCCCCTCCCAGACATCCTTGCCGTCGGCCTTCTTGGCGCCGCGGATGATTTCCATGCCCAGCTTTGGCCGGCCCTTGCGGTCATCGGTGCACAGGTCACAGATCGGGTTGGCAGAAGGCATCAGCGACTTCTCGACCACACCGCTCAGTACCCCCGCGGCCGTCTCACGGATACGGATTTCCGCCTTCGGCTTGCCCGACTCGTCGTCGACGCTCTGCCACAGTCCCACCGGGGTGGCCTGCGCCAGCGCCGAACTCGTTGCCAGTGCCAGCAACGCACCAAGAGCCCAGCCGAGGGCACCCGTGGAACCGGCTTTGCCGGTCCACTGGGTGCGCCCCCCTTGGGGGGAGACGCCAAAGGCGTCTCGGGGGGTACCCATTACTGCGCTTCGGGGGGAAGTCATATTCATGCCAGGGCCAGGTCAGTGTCCATCAGCGGCTTGGCGCCGGCACGGGCGGTGCGCATCAGGGTCGCGGTCTCGGGGAAGAGCTTGGCGAAGTAGAAGCGCGCCGTCTGCAGCTTGGCGGGGTAGAACGGATCGGTGTTGCCCTCGGCGATCTTCTTCAGCGCAACGGATGCCATACGGGCGAAGAAGTAGCCGAACACCAGGTGGCCGGCCACGCGCAGGTAATCGACGGCGGCAGCCCCCACCTCATCCGGGTTCTGGAAACCCTTGAAGCCGATCTCGGTGGTGAACTTGGTCATCTGATCACCCAGGTAGGCCAGCGGGTTGATGAACTCGGCCATCTTCTCGTTGACGCCTTCTTCTTCCACCAGCGCGCCGACCAGCTTGCCGAACTTCTTCAGCGTGGCGCCGTTGTTGCCCAGGATCTTGCGGCCCAGCAGGTCGAGCGACTGCACGGTGTTCGTGCCTTCGTAGATCATGTTGATGCGGGCATCACGCACGAACTGCTCCATGCCCCACTCCTTGATGTAACCGTGGCCACCGAAGACCTGCTGGCACATCACGGCGGACTGGAAGCCGTTGTCGGTCAGGAAGGCCTTGATGATCGGGGTCAGCAGGGCCAGCATCTCGGCGCTGTCCTTGCGCACCTTCTCGTCGGGGTGGTACAGCTCCTTGTCCAGCAGGTTGGCGCAGAAGCAGGCCAGCGCGCGGCCCCCTTCGGCATAGGCCTTGGCGGTCAGCAGCATCTTGCGCACGTCGGGGTGCACGATGATCGGATCGGCCGGCTTGTCCTTGGCCTTGGGGCCGGAGAGCGAGCGCATCTGGATGCGGTCCTTGGCATACGCCAGGGCGTTCTGGTAGGCCACTTCGGTCAGGCCCAGCGACTGGTTGCCCACGCCCAGGCGGGCGGCGTTCATCATCACGAACATGGCCTGCAGGCCCTTGTTGGGCTGGCCGACCAGCGTGCCGACCGCATCTTCCAGAATCATCTGGCAGGTGGAGTTGGCATGGATGCCCATCTTGTGCTCCAGGCCGCCGCAATGGATGCCATTGCGCTCGCCCATGGAGCCGTCGTCCTTGACCTTGTACTTGGGCACGACGAACAGGCTGATGCCCTTGCTGCCCGTGGGCGCGTCCGGCAGGCGCGCCAGTACCAGATGCACGATGTTCTCGGCCATGTCGTGCTCACCGGCGCTGATGAAGATCTTGGCGCCGTTGAGTTTGTAGGAACCGTCGGCCTGCGGTTCAGCCTTGGTGCGCAGCATGCCCAGGTCGGTGCCGCAGTGCGGCTCGGTCAGGCACATGGTGCCGGTCCACTCGCCGCTGACCAGCTTGGGCAGGTAAAGCTTCTTCTGCTCCTCGGTGCCGTGCGCGTGCAGGCACTCGTAGGCGCCGTGCGACAGACCCGGGTACATGGTCCAAGCCTGGTTGGCCGAGTTCAGCATCTCGTAGAAGCACTGGTTGAGCACGAACGGCAGACCCTGGCCACCGTATTCGGGGTCGCAGCTCAGCGCCGGCCAGCCGCCTTCGATGTACTGCGCGTAGGCTTCCTTGAAGCCCTTGGGCGTCTTCACCTCGTGCGTGGCCTTGTCCAGCGTGCATCCCTCGGCATCGCCGCTGATGTTGAGCGGGAACGCCACCTCGGCCGCAAACTTGCCGCCCTCTTCCAGCACGGCATTGATGGTATCGACGTCGATGTCGGCGTGACGCGGGATCTGCTTGAGCTCCTCGGTCACGTTCAGCACTTCGTGCATCACGAACTGCATGTCGCGCAGGGGCGGGTTGTAGCTGGGCATGGTTACTCCTTGGTGGCTTTCGGGATGGATTTGGGGGTGGATTTGCGGCCGGTCTTGCCGACTGCGGCTTTGGGGGTAACGGCCGTGATGGCCATTGAGGCGTTGCCATAGCGCGCCAGGATGTGCTCGAAGCCCTTGTGGGTGCGTTCGATCGAACCGGGCGTCTTGAGGAAACGGGCTTCGTAATGCAGCCCCAGGATGAGGCTATGGATCTCGAACACGATCTGGCGCTCGTCGGCGTCGGGCGACAGGTGCCCTTCTTCCTTGGCCTGCACCACGGCACGGTGCACCGCGGCCAGCCAGGTCTTGACTGCACTGGCCAATGCATCGCGCACCGGGCCGGTACGGTCGTCGAAGTCGACCGCTCCGCTGATGAAGATGCAGCCGGACTGAATCTCGACCGAGACCCGCTTCATCCAGTTGGAAAACAGCGCCTGCAGGCGCGGCAGGCCACGCGGCGCCTTGAGCGCGGGGTAGAAGATTTCCTGCTCGAAGCGGTGGAAGTACTCTCGGATGACGGAGATCTGCAACTCCTCACGCGAGCCGAAATGAGCGAACACGCCCGACTTGCTCATGCGCGTGACTTCGGCCAGCACACCGATGCTCAGGCCTTCCAGCCCTATCTGGGCCGCCAGGCCGAGGGCGGCGTCGATGATGGCCAGCTTGGTCTGTTGCCCCTTGTGCAGGGCGCGCCCCTCACGGCTGCCGTCACGCTGGGCGGCACGCGGGGTCTTGGTGGACAACTCGACAACGGTCATGACTAGGGTGAATAAAACGAACGGTCGTGCTATTTTGCATGAAAAAAAGAGCCGCCCGCAAGCCCCGACAAAAAATATGGCTCCCACGTCGGGGAGCCTTGCACAGCAGCAGAACCTCCGTTGGCGATTTACAGCCGGAACGGCACCACCCGCTGGCGCTGCTCGCCCAGCCCCTCGATGCCCAGCGTCATGACATCACCTTTCTTGAGGAAGCGCTGCGGTTTCATGCCCATGCCCACCCCCGGCGGCGTACCAGTGATGACCACATCCCCTGGCATCAGCGTCATGTACTGGCTCAGGTGGCTGATGATCTTGGCCACACTGAAGATCATGGTCCTGGTGTTGCCGCTCTGCATGCGCTCGCCGTTCACATCCAGCCACATGGCCAACTTCTGCGGGTTCGGGATTTCGTCGCGCGTGACCAACCAGGGGCCCAAGGGTCCGAAGGTGTCACAGCCCTTGCCCTTGTCCCACTGGCCGCCCCGCTCCAGCTGAAAAGCACGCTCGCTGACATCGTTGGCCAGCACGTAGCCCGCCACGTGGTCGAGCGCCGCCTTCTGGGTCACGTGGCGCGTGAGCTTGCCGATCACCACGCCCAGCTCCACCTCCCAGTCGCCCTTGACCGAGCCCTTGGGCAGCATCACGTCGTCGTCCGGCCCCTGGATGCAGCTGATCGCCTTGGTGAAAACGATGGGCTCCTTGGGGATCGGCATGCCGGCCTCGGCCGCGTGGTCGCGGTAGTTCAGGCCGATGGCGATGAACTTGCCGATGCCGGCCACCGGGCAGCCCAAACGCACCGTTTGCTGCGGCTTGCCGCGCACCAGGGGCAACGCCTCCGGCTTGAGCCTGCGCAGCTTGGCCAGGCTGGCGTCGCTCAGCTGGTTCGGCCCGAGGTCCGGCACCACGCCACTGAGGTCACGCAACTTGCCCTGGGCATCGATCAGCCCCGGCTTCTCCTTGCCTGGGTTGCCGTACCGAACGAGTTTCATGGGTGTCTCCTGTTATCTTGAAAATACGAATGAAAAATGGCGCCAGCCTTTACAGGACAGGCGCCATCAGCTATGCATTCGATAGCAAATCAGAGCATCTGTGCCAGGCTGGCCTCCAGATGCTCGGACGGCAGGCGCCGGAAGCCGGAACGGGCGAAGCGCTGCAGCCGGCCGACCACAAAGGCCGTCAGCACCGAGGCGCCCACCTGGGCATCCACACTCGGCGTGGCCGAGCCGGGCTGCACGCCCTCGCGCAGGCATTGCTTGAGGGTGGATTCAATCTTGTCGAAGAACTGGTTCATGCGCTGCTGCAGGCGTTCGTTCTCGAACACCAGCGCGTCGCCCACCATGACGCGCGTCATGCCGGGATTTTTCTCGGCGAACTGCACCAGCATGGCAATGATCTTGCCAGCCTGCCGCACGCCGGCAGCCGCGTCGTTGGCGCCGGCCTCCCGCTCGGTGATCTGGTTGACCAGGGAGAACACCGTCTGCTCGATGAACTCGATCAGCCCCTCGAACATCTGCGCCTTGCTGGCGAAATGCCGGTACAGCGCCGCCTCGCTCACCTCCAGTTTGGCGGCCAGGGCCGCGGTGGTGATGCGCTCGGCACCCGGCTGCTCCAGCATGGTGGCCAGCGCCTGCAGAATCTGTACGCGGCGCTCACCCGGCTTGGGGCGCTTGCGCACCGGCGCGGCGGCCTCGCTGTCTGCGAGTGTGGAGGGGGTGGAGTTTTCGACGTCAGACATGGTGCTTGGCTATCCGTTTTTTTGATTCTCGCACAGCGCCGATCAGGGTTTTCCTCGACAGGCGACCTCCCGCGTCCACGCTCAATGGGAACGGATCATGGTGCCGTAAGCCTGATCCGTCAGGATCTCCAGCAGCATGGCATGCGGCACCCGGCCGTCGATGATGTGCACCGCGTTGACCCCGCTCTTGGCCGCATCCAGCGCGCCCGCAATCTTGGGCAGCATACCGCCGGAGATGGTGCCATCGGCCACCAGCTCGTCAATGCGCTTCATAGTCAGTTCGGTCAACAGCTGGCCCTGCTTGTCCAGCACGCCCGGGATGTTGGTCAGCATCAGCAGCTTCTCGGCCTGCAGCACGGTGGCCAGCTTGGCCGCCACCACGTCGGCGTTGATGTTGTAGCTCTCGTTATGCTCGCCGAAGCCGATCGGGCTGACCACCGGGATGAACTGGTCATCCTGCAGCGCCTTGACCACGCTGGGGTCGATGGCCACGATGTCGCCCACCTGGCCGACGTCGTGCTCCTTGGTCGGATCACTAGCGTCGACCATCTTGAGCTTGCGCGCCCGGATCAGGCCGCCGTCACGGCCTGTCAAGCCCACGGCCTTGCCCCCGGCTTGGTTGATCAGACCGACGATGTCCTGCTGCACCTCACCGGCCAACACCCATTCCACCACCTCCATCGTCTCGGCATCGGTCACGCGCATGCCCTGGATGAACTGCCCCTTCTTGCCCAGGCGGTTGAGCGCCGTCTCGATCTGCGGCCCGCCGCCGTGCACCACCACGGGGTTGATTCCCACCAGCTTGAGCAGCACCACGTCCTCGGCGAAGGCGGCTTGCAAGGCCGGGTCGGTCATGGCATTGCCGCCGTACTTGATGACCATGGTCTTGCCATGGAACTTACGGATGTAGGGCAGGGCCTGGGCGAGGATTTCGGCCTTGTCGCGGGGCTGAATAGGAGTCATGTCGGTCATGGTCGGCCTGTACGGAAATGCAGAGCCGGATTGTGCCGCATCCGGGTTTCAGACCGCGGGCATCGGCTGCTCGCCGTAGCCGTGCACACAAGCCCGCAACACCGCCTTGATCTGATCGACATCCTCCGCCTCCGCCGCTTTAGCCAAGGCATCCAGTTGAAACTTGAGTGCATCCCATGGCAGGCAATCCTCATGCGCCTTCATGATGCGCGAATGGGCGGTCGGCGCCGGATTGTCGCCAATCAGCAACTCCTCATACAACTTCTCTCCCGGGCGTAGCCCGGTGACGACGATCTCGATGTCGCCATCTGGATGCACCTCATCCCGCACCTTGAGGCCAGACAGCTCCACCATCCGGCGCGCCAGCTCCATGATCTTGACCGGCTCGCCCATATCTAGCACGAAGACTTCGCCGCCAGTGGCCATGGCCCCAGCCTGCAGCACCAGCTGCGCCGCCTCCGGGATGGTCATGAAATAGCGCGTTACCTCGGCATGCGTGACCGTCAAAGGGCCGCCCGCCGCGAGCTGCCTGCGAAACAGTGGCACCACACTGCCGCTCGACCCCAGCACATTGCCGAAACGAACCATGCTGAAGCAGGTCCGCCCACCCTCGATCGACTGCTGCGCCATGGCCTGCAGCACCAGTTCCGCCATGCGCTTGCTGGCCCCCATGACGTTGGTCGGGCGCACCGCCTTGTCGGTCGACACCAGAACGAAATGGCCCACGCCATGACGCACCGCGGCTTGCGCCACATTCAGCGTGCCAAAGACATTGTTCAGGATACCTTCCGCCGGATTGGCCTCGACCATGGGCACATGCTTGTAGGCAGCAGCGTGATAGACGATATCAGGTCGGTGCAGACGACAGATGGCATCCAGTCGCAGCTCGCCCAGGACACTGCCAAGCAGAGGCGTCAAAAGTACGTTGAGGGATCGTACTGAGCAGATCTGCTGCAACTCCTGGTGAATACTGTAGAGGGCGTATTCGCTGTGATCGAGCAGCAGCAACTGACGCGGTCGCTCGAGCAGAATCTGCCGACACAACTCGCTGCCGATACTGCCCCCCGCGCCCGTCACCAACACCACCTTGCCCGCCAGATTGCGGGCGAGCAGACCAGCGTCGGGCGGCACGGGATCCCGCCCCAGCAGATCTTCGATATCGAGCTCCTTGAAGTCCTGCACCGTGACGCGACCACTGGCCAGATCAGCCATGCCAGGCAGAGTACGGATATGCACCGGCAGCGCCCGCAGGTTCTCAATGATCCGGTTGCGGCGCTCCCGGGTGACGCTCGGCAAGGCAAGCAAGATATCGGTCACCCCTTCGCGGCGCACCACCTCGTCTGCCTGCCCGCCGGCATGGACCGGCATGCCGTTCACGCTACGCCCAATCTTGCCGGGGTCGTCGTCCAGAAAACCTCGCAATGTGAACTGGCCGGTGAACCCCAGGGCGGCAGCGGTCTGGGCGCCAGCCTGCCCCGCGCCGTAGATCAACAAACGGCCAGCACTGAGTCGGGGCCGACCCAAGCCATTCAACCAGAAACGCGCCGCGGCGCGGCTGGCCCCAACCAGCAGGAGCAAAATCAGAGGTTGCAGCAGACCCATGCTGCGCGGGACGGTGGGGCAGCGCGCCCAAAGC
>CALRMF020000014.1:0-21334 GCA_943369035.1 Curvibacter sp. AEP1-3 | reverse complement strand
CTCCTCCACCGTGTAGTTGACCGAGTCGGCAATGGCGCCAGTGATGTCTTCCGTCACCGTGGCTTCCTGCGTCAGGTCGCCCTCGGCCACCGTCTGCAGTTCGTTCATCAGTCGCAGAATGGCCGCCTGGTTGGCATCATTGACGCGCTTGGCCTCCTGCTCCTGGCGCTCGGCTTCCAGCCGCTGCGCTTCAGCCAGCACCTGGCGCTTGCGGCTGTCCTGCAGCTGCACATAGGCCAGACCGGCGGCACACAGCAGCGAGAACAGCGCGGCGCCACCGAGCGACAGCAGGGCCACCGGCCCCAAGCCGGTGTTGGCCGCCAGTCGCGCCTGCAGTTCTTCCAAGTCACGGCGGATCGGCTCGCTGTCGGCAATGATGGTCACTTGCGCCTCACGCGCCGATACCAGGCCTTGCAGGTTGCCCAGAATGGCGCCGGCCTCGGTGCGGGTCTGCTCGTAGAGCTTGATCAGCGCCGCGAGCTGTTCGCGCGTCTGCGGGTCCTTGGTCGCACTCAGCCGCAACTCCGGGCTGCCGTCGAGCAGGCCCTGGGCGATCTCCTTGAAGGAGTTCAGGTCCTTGCCCAGCAGGAACACCGCCTCCGGGCTCACGCCCTCGGCGGTCAGGAATTCGTTGGACGACTTGCCGATGCGCTGGGTCAGCATCACCAGCTGGCCGGCAGCGGAGATTTCGGTCGCCAGCGCGTTCTGCTGCAGCTTGAGCGAGGAGACCGTCTCGGCAATCTCCAGCAGGTCCGAGGACTGGCGGTTGATGGTGCGCAGCGCCGTGCCCACCTGGGTCAGGATCTTCTGTTGCCCCATGATGGTGGCTGCACTCTTCTCGGCCTTCAGCATCAGCGTCAGCACCTTGTCGAGCTGCGGCTGCAGCTCGGCATCCAGCGGCTGCAGGCGAAGCTCGTCGTCACCATCCTTGAGGCCCTTGAGCGTCTTCGACAGGAAGCTGGAACTCTCTGCCACTTCCGGGAAGGCCTGGGGCACCCCCACCAGCGCCTGAGACACCGACTTGGCCAGGCGCTGCGACTGCATCAAGGACTGGCCAGTGGCACTCACCTGCTGGGCGACCTTGTCGGCGCCGTTCAGCCCCACCACGGCCACAGCCGCCAGCGCTGCCAGCGACAGACCGAGCAGAATCGCGAGCAGGCGCTGGTGCTGCACCACGGTGCGCCGCCCCAGCAGGGGGACAGAGATGAGGTCACTCAGATCCGGTGCCGCAGCTGGCTCCGACGCCGCGGCGGCCGACCTGATCTCGACCACGACATCAGCCTGGGTGCTGTCCCCCATCGGCTCCGTGAGGGCCGGACCACCTACCGTCTCGTCCGGCGTCGCCAGGCTCAGGTTCGACGCCTGCTCGGAATCGGGCGCCTTCTTCTTGGCGAACAGGTTTTTCAGTTGATCAACAACAGACATGGTGTAACCCCAAGTTGAAACTCAAGCACTGATGCTCAGGAATTCCGGCAGCTGTGACAGCAGCTGGAGATTGATCTCCTGCCAGTGCTCCCCGCTGGCATCCGTGTACCGATTCCCGAAATAGGCCGGCGCCTGGGCCGAAGGTGGCTCGGTTCCGGTAAATGTCTCGACGTGGCGCAAGCCGGCAAGCCCGTCCACCAGCAGCGCACTGTTGACTTCCAGCGCCGCGTTCAAGGTGACGACACTGGCCTCACCGGTGGCGGTCTCGGCGCGCGCGCCCTCGCGGCCTTCGCCACCCTGGCAGATGAAGGCCGCCAGATCGACCACGCCGTACAGGCCGCCACGCAGGTTCACCACGCCGCGAAACCAGGGGCGCACATAGGGCACGACCTGGATGTCGGCCAACGGAAAGATTTCACCCGACTGCGCCAGCGGCAGCAGGTAGTTGCCTCCGCCCGCACGCACGGCCAGCCACGAAATGGACAGACCCTCGACCTTGGCCGTTTGCAGGCGGCTGGCGAGGCGTGTCTGTAACTCCCTGAGTGCTTCGCGATTGGCCATGGGTTCTGCGTCTAGCCCAGAGCCTTGATCTTGCCCAGCAGTTCCGCCGTGTCGACCGGCTTGGTCACGTAGTCACGTGCGCCCTGGCGCATGCCCCAGACGCGGTCGGTTTCCAGATTCTTGCTGGAACAGATGATGATCGGGATGTCGGTGTATTCCGGCGTGCGATTGATGGCGCGGGTCAGCTGGAAGCCGTTCTGCCCCGGCATGACCACGTCCATCAGGATCAGATCCGGCTTCTCTTCGGCCAGCCGGCGCATGGCTTCGTCGGCGCCCTCCGCGGTCTTGACCGTCATGCCGTTCTTCTGTAGCAGATCGGACAGGAACATCAGCTCAGTCTTGGAATCGTCGACGATCAGTACTTTTTTCACCGGCATCAATTTACTCCTTGGGCCACTATGCCAAACTGCTGTACCGCCTGCAACAGCTGGTCCTTGGTGAACGGTTTGGTCAGGTAGTCCTGGGCGCCGACCATGCGGCCGCGCGCCTTGTCGAACACGCCATCCTTGGACGACAGCATGACCACCGGCACCGAAGCGAACTTGGGATTGCGCTTGATGATGGCACAGGTCTGGTAGCCATCGAGACGCGGCATCAGGATGTCGCAGAAGATCAGATGCGGCTCGTAGTCGTTCACCTTGGCCAAGGCATCGAAGCCGTCTTCGGCCAGCAGCACATCGTGCCCCCCCTGCTTGAGGAAGATCTCGGCGCTGCGCCGGATCGTGTTGCTGTCATCGATCACGAGGACCTTGAGGGCCGAATCTGGGGTAGTCACGGGGCGCTGCTCCTGATCAGACATGGGCGGGGTCTACGACAGACATCTTGTTACAGATATTTCAGAGCTGAACCATCTCGAAGTCTTCTTTTCGGGCGCCGCACTCGGGGCAGGTCCAGTTCATGGGCACGTCGGCCCACTTGGTGCCGGGCGGGATGCCGTGCTCCGGATCACCGGCCGCCTCGTCATAAATCCAGCCACAGATCAGGCACATCCACGTCTTGGTATCACTCACAGCTTACGGAGCCTTCGAATAGAATTCAATCATTGTATAGACGCAACGCACCCCTCTCAGGGCACCTGCGCCAAGTCGTGCGATATTCTGCCTGATGACAAACACAGGCCGCCCCATGCATACCCCTTCCCACGAGCCCGAACACGAAGCCGGCCGCCCGGCCTGCGTCCTGGTGTTCAACGCCAACGACCCCAGCGGCGCCGGTGGCCTGTCTGCCGACGCGACGGCCATCGCCTCGGTCGGAGCGCATGCGCTGCCGGTACTCACCGGCACCTACGCACGTGACACGGCGGAGATCTTCGAGCATTTCGCGCTGGACGAGGACGTGGTGGCCGAGCAGTCGCGCACCCTACTGGAAGACGTGACGGTGCAGGTCATCAAGGTCGGCTTTGCCGGCACGCCGGAAAACCTGACCGTGATCGCCGAGACGGCCTCGGACTACCCGGACATCCCGCTGATCGCCTACATGCCCAACCTGTCGTGGTGGAGCGAGGTGCAGATCGACCTTTACCTCGACGCCTTTCAGGAACTGGTGCTGCCGCAGACCGCCGTGCTGGTGGGCAACCACAGCACGCTGTCGCGCTGGCTGCTGCCTGACTGGGACAGCGAGCGCGCTCCGAGCGCCCGCGACATCGCCCGCGCCGCCAGCGAGTTCGGCGTGCCCTACACCCTGGTGACCGGCATCCCGGCACCCGACCAGTTCATTGACAACGTGCTGGCCTCGCCGCAGGCGGTGCTGGGCAGCGTCAAGTTCGAGCGTTTCGAGGCCGTCTTCTCCGGCGCCGGCGACACGCTCTCCGCGGCACTGGCAGCGCTGATCGCCAGCGGCTGCGACCTGGGCGACGCCTTTGGCGAAGCGTTGGGCTACCTCGACCGCTGCCTGGACAGCGGCTTTCGCCCCGGCATGGGGCATGTGGTGCCCGACCGCCTGTTCTGGGCCGAGTCCGATGATGAACCCGAGGAGGGTGAAGACGGCGGCACGCCGTCCGATTCCTCCTCCAGCTTTGAATTTCCTCCGCATGACACACAACACTGACCGCAACGACACCCTGTTCGAGCGCGCCAAGCGCGTCATCCCCGGTGGCGTGAACTCGCCCGTGCGCGCCTTCCGCGCCGTCGGCGGCACGCCGCGCTTCGTGCAGCGCGCCCAAGGCGCCTACTTCTGGGACGCCAACGGCCAGCGCTACATCGACTACATCGGCTCCTGGGGCCCGATGATCCTGGGCCATGGCCATCCCGCCGTGCTCGACGCCGTGCAGAAAGCTGCCGTCGACGGCTTCTCCTTCGGCGCCCCGACCGAGCGTGAGATCGAACTGGCGGAAGAAATCCTGAAGCACGTGCCATCGATGGAGATGGTGCGCCTGGTGAGCTCCGGCACCGAAGCCGGCATGAGCGCGCTGCGCCTGGCGCGCGGCGCCACCGGCCGCAGCAAGATCATCAAGTTCGAGGGCTGCTACCACGGCCATGCCGACGCCCTGCTGGTGAAAGCCGGCTCGGGCCTGGCCACCTTCGGCAACCCCACCAGCGCCGGTGTGCCACCCGAGGTGGTGCAGCACACCTTGGTGCTGGAGTACAACAACGTGCAGCAGCTGGAAGAGGCCTTCGCCCTGCACGGGAAGGACCTGGCCTGCCTGATGATCGAGCCGATCGCTGGCAACATGAACTTCGTGCGCGCCTCCGTGCCCTTCATGCAGCGCTGCCGCGAACTGTGCACGCAACATGGCGCGCTGCTGGTGTTCGACGAGGTGATGACCGGCTTTCGCGTCGCGCTCGGCTCGGCACAGAGCGTGTACGCCAAGGCCATCCCCGGCTTCAAGCCCGATCTGACTGTGCTGGGCAAGGTCATCGGTGGCGGCATGCCGCTGGCGGCTTTTGGCGGCCCGCGCGCCATCATGGAGCAGATGGCACCGCTGGGCCCGGTCTACCAGGCGGGCACGCTGTCGGGCAACCCGGTGGCTACCGCCTGCGGCCTGGCGACGTTGCGCGAGATCAGCAAGCCCGGTTTCTATGACGCACTGGCGCAGAAGACCCGCGACCTGATGGAGGGCCTGCGCGCTGCGGCGGCCGCGGAAGGCGTGTCGTTTTCGGCCGATTGCGAAGGCGGCATGTTCGGCTTCTTCCTGCTGCCCGAATTGCCGCAGAACTACGGCCAGGTCATGAAGACCGAAGGCGCGAAATTCAATACCCTGTTCCACGGCCTGCTGGAGCGCGGCGTCTACATCGCCCCGGCCCTGTACGAAGCTGGCTTTGTCAGCGCGGCGCACAGCGCAGACGATCTGGAGCAGACCGTGGCGGCCGCGCGCGACGCCTTCCGATTGCTACAAAGTTAGTAGCTTATCGCGCTTATCCCGAAAGGGCTGAAGGCCGATTTTGTTCACATTGCCAGCCGGAAGGAACGCCACCATGTCCAGCACTGAGCCGCTGCTGTTGTCCACCCGCGATACGCGCGGCGTGGTCACGCTGACGCTGAACCGGCCGCAGGCCTTCAACGCGTTGTCGGAGGATCTGCTGGCGGCGCTGCAGACCGCCTTCGAGGGTTTGGCGGCCGACGGCAGCGTACGTACCGTGGTGATCGCAGCCGCCGGCCGTGCCTTCTGCGCCGGCCATGACCTGAAAGAGATGCGCGCCGAGCCTTCAGCGGCCTACTACCAGAGCCTGTTTGCGCGTTGCAGCAAGGTGATGCTGGCCATGCAACGCCTGCCGGTGCCGGTGATCGCCCGCGTGCACGGCATCGCCACCGCCGCCGGCTGTCAGTTGGTGGCCATGTGCGACCTGGCCGTGGCCGCCAGCGATGCGCGCTTTGCGGTCAGCGGCGTCAACCTCGGTCTCTTCTGCGCCACGCCCAGTGTGGCGCTGACGCGCAACCTGGGCCGCAAGGCGGCGTTCGAGATGCTGGCCACGGGCGAATTCATCAGCGCCGAGCAGGCGCTGGCCAAGGGTCTGGTGAACCGGGTGGCCGAGCCAGAGCAACTGGACGCGGAAGTGGAGCGGCTGGTGGCCAGCATCGTAGCCAAGCCGCGGCTGGCACTGGCGATGGGCAAGGAACTGTTCTACAAGCAGTTGGAGTGCGGCATCGACGCCGCCTACCAGCTGGCCGGCCAGACCATGGCCTGCAACATGATGGACGGCTGCGCGCTCGACGGCGTGCGGGCCTTCATCAACAAACGGCCCGCCAGTGGTGGGCCGAAAGTCTGACGGAAAGCTATCTATTTGATAGCACCCGACGCTCACCCATCAAGAGATAGCGTCGGTTATCTTCATCAACTCAGTGGCGGAAGTGGCGCACGCCGCTGAACACCATGGCCACGCCGCGCTCGTTGGCGGCATCGATCACTTCCTGGTCACGCATCGAGCCACCGGGCTGGATGACGCAGGTCGCGCCGGCATCCACCACCACGTCCAAGCCATCGCGGAACGGGAAGAAGGCGTCGCTCGCCACAACCGTGCCCTGTAGCGACAGGCTGGCGTGCTGCGCCTTGATGCTGGCGATGCGCGCCGAATCGAGGCGGCTCATCTGGCCGGCGCCGACGCCCATGGTCATGCCATCCTTGCAGAAGACAATGGCATTGCTCTTGACGAACTTGGCCACCTTCCAGGCAAACAGCAGGTCGTCGAGTTGCTGCGGGGTCGGCGCCAGCTTGGTGACGACCTTGAGTTCGCTGCGCTGCAGCTCGTAGTTGTCAGCGGTCTGGATCAGCAGGCCGGAGCCGACGCGCTTGACGTCGTGTGAATTGAGGCCACGCTCCCAGGCGGTCTTGCCGTCACGCTTCACGCCGTCGAGCGGAATTTCGAGCACGCGCACATTGGCCTTGGCCTTGAACACGGCCAGTGCTTCCGGCGTGTAGGCCGGCGCCATCAGCACTTCGACAAACTGCTTGCTCACGGCTTCGGCCGCCGCGCCGTCCACCGGGCGGTTGAAGGCGATGATGCCGCCGAACGCGGAAGTCGGGTCGGTCTGGAAGGCCTTGCTGTAGGCCTCCAGCGCGTCCTTGCCCACCGCCACGCCGCAGGGGTTGGCGTGCTTGACGATGACACAGGCCGGCGCGTCGAAGCTCTTGACGCATTCCCACGCCGCATCGGCGTCGGCGATGTTGTTGTAGGACAGTTCCTTGCCCTGCAGCTGCTTGGCCGTCACCAGCGAACCCGGGGCCGGATAGAGGTCGCGGTAGAAGGCGGCCTGCTGGTGCGGGTTCTCGCCGTAGCGCAGGTCCTGCAGCTTGACGAAGTTGCTGTTCGACTGGCCCGAGAACGGCAGCAGGGTCGGCGCACCCCCGGCGATGTCGGCCTCGACATCGACCGAGGACAGGTAGTTGCTGATGGCCGCGTCGTACTGGCTGATGCGGTTGAAGGCTGCGACGGACAAGGCAAAGCGCAGCTTGTCGGACAGCTTGCCGTTGGCCTTCAGCTCCGCCAGCACAGCGGGGTATTGCGACGCATCGGTCAGCACGCCCACGTCTTTCCAGTTCTTGGCCGCGCTGCGCACCATGGCCGGGCCGCCGATGTCGATGTTCTCGATCGCGTCTTCCAGCGTACAGCCAGGCTTGGCCACTGTCGCTTCGAAGGGGTAGAGGTTGACCACCAGCAGGTCGATGGTGTCGATGCCGTGTGTCTTCAGCGCGGCCATGTGCTCGGGCACGTCGCGTCGGGCCAGCAGGCCGCCGTGTACCTTGGGGTGCAGGGTCTTGACGCGGCCGTCCAGCATCTCGGGGAAGGCCGTGACTTCTGCCACCTCGGTCACCGGCAGCTTAGCGTTAGCCAGCAGCTTGGCGGTGCCGCCGGTGGAGATGAGCTTGATGCCCAGCGCATGCAAAGCCTGGGCGAATTCGACGATGCCGGTCTTGTCGGAAACGGAAAGGAGAGCGTTCATGGTTGCTTGGTTACTTGATTAATTTGTGTTCGACCAGTTTCTTGCGCAGGGTGTTGCGGTTCAGCCCCAGCCAGAGGGCCGCGCGCGACTGGTTGTATTCAGCCTGTTGCATCACCACCTCCAGCAGCGGCTTCTCGACGATGCGCACCATCATGTCGTACATGCCGTCCGGCTCGGTGCCGCGCAGGTCCTTGAAATAGCCTTCCAGGCTGGTGCGTACGCATTCTTCTATGTGTTTTTTGCTCATTCGCTTACCTCCACGCCAGACCGAGGGTCGTCTCGTCAAGAAACGACGCCTTCAGGTGTCCAGCGCTACAGCTTGTTCTTGGTCTTCATCCAGGGGGGCATCCACCACGGCCGCGGGCATGCGGTCCATGTGGCTGCCCAGTTCGTCAAAGAAATCCGCCACTGCCTGCACCTGAGCCTGGCTGTCCTCCAGCGCATTCATGCGCGCGCGGAAGGCCTCACCGCCGGGCAGCGCCTTGACGTACCAGCCGATGTGCTTGCGCGCGCTGCGCACGCCGGTGAACTCGCCATACAGCGCGTAGTGGTCCTGCAGATGCGCCAACAGCAGGCGCTTGACCTCGGCCACCAGCGGTGGCGCCAGATGCTCGCCCGTGGCTAGGTAATGGCCGATCTCACGGAAGATCCACGGCCGGCCCTGCGCGGCACGGCCTATCATCAGCGCGTCGGCGCCGGTCAGTCGTAACACCTCGCGCGCCTTCTCGGGCGAGTTGATGTCGCCATTCGCCACGACAGGAATGCGCAACGCGGCCTTCACGGCCGCAATGGTGTCGTACTCGGCCGCCCCGCCGTAGCCCTGCTCGCGGGTGCGGCCGTGCACCGTGATCATCTGCACGCCGGCACTCTCCGCGGCACGCGCCAGCGCCACCGCGTTCTTGTGCGCCTGGCACCAGCCGGTGCGCATCTTCAGCGTCACCGGCACCCCGCGTGGTGCGCAGGCGGCCACCACGGCCTCAATGATCTGCAGCGCCAGCGTCTCGTCCTGCATCAGGGCCGAGCCGGCCCACTTGTTGCAGACCTTCTTGGCCGGACAGCCCATGTTGATGTCGATGATCTGCGCGCCACGGTCGATGTTGTACGCCGCCGCCTCGGCCATCATGGACGCGTCGGTACCGGCAATCTGCACGGCAATCGGACCGGCCTCACCCTCGTGGTTGGCACGACGCGAGGTCTTGAGGCTGTTCCACAGATCCTTGCGCGAGGTCACCATCTCGCTCACCGCGTAGCCAGCGCCCAGTGCCTTGCACAGCTGGCGGAACGGCCGATCCGTCACCCCGGCCATCGGCGCGACGAACAGGGTGTTCGGCAAAGCGTAAGGACCGATGTTCATGCGGATGGGAGGAGGCGGAGTGCTGGAATGAAAAACGCTGCCGAAAAATCAGGCAGCAGCCGGGTCGCGTATTCTAGCTGCACAAAATTTCAGCAATTGAAATGCCGCCCCAGAACCGGGCCGCGCTGCCTATACTCGCTGCGTCTATGGAAGCCTGGATCCACCAACTGCTGACACAGCTTGCGCTGCCCCAATACGGCCTGAGCACGCTGTTCCTGATTGCCTTTGTGTCGGCCACCCTGCTGCCCATGGGCTCGGAGCCAGCCCTGTTCGGCTTGATCAAGCTCAACCCGGAACTGTTCTGGCCCGCCGTGCTGGTGGCCACCGCCGGCAACACGCTGGGCGGCGCCGTCAGCTGGGGCATGGGCTATGCATCGCACCAGCTGGTGGACAAGTACCGCCATTCCAATACCCACCTGCGCGCGCTCGACTGGCTGGAGCGCATCGGCCCCAAGGCTTGCCTGCTGAGCTGGCTGCCGGTGAGCGGTGACCCGCTGTGCGCCGTGGCCGGCTGGCTGCGCCAGCCCTTCTGGGCCTGCCTGCTCTACATGGCCATCGGCAAGCTGGCGCGCTACATCACCATGACGGTGGCGCTGCTGTGGCTGTTTCCGGGCGGCTTCAATTTCTGAAGCCGCCGGCCGTGGGTCAGACGTTGAACAGGAAGTTCATCACGTCGCCATCCTGCACGACGTAGTCCTTGCCCTCGGCGCGCATCTTGCCGGCATCCTTGGCGCCCTGCTCGCCCTTGTAGGCGATGAAGTCGTTGAACGCAATGGTCTGGGCACGGATGAAGCCGCGCTCGAAATCGCCGTGGATGACACCCGCCGCCTTGGGCGCAGTGTCGCCGATGTGGATGGTCCAGGCGCGCACTTCCTTCACACCGGCGGTGAAGTAGGTCTGCAGGCCCAGTAGCTTGAAACCCGCGCGGATCAGGCGGTTCAGGCCCGGCTCGTCCTGGCCCAACTCCTTGAGGAACTCCAGCCGGTCGGCATCGTCCATCTCCGACAGTTCGGCCTCGATCTTGGCGCAGATGGCCACCACCGGCGCGTTCTGCTTGGCGGCGTATTCCTTCAGACGGTCCAGCAGCGGGTTGTTCTCGAAGCCGTCCTCGCTGACGTTGCCCACGAACATGGCCGGCTTGGCCGTGATCAGGCATAGCGGCTTGAGCAGCGCCTTCTCTTCATCCGTGAAGTCCAGCGCACGCACTGGCTTGCCCTCGTTCAGCGCGGCCTGCACCTTGGGCAGAATCTGCGCCATCTTCGCGGCCTCCTTGTCGTTGCCGCTCTTGGCCGCCTTGGTGTAGCGCTGCAGCGCCTTCTCCACCGTGCCCAGGTCGGCCAGGCACAGCTCGGTCTGGATCACCTCGATGTCGGCAATCGGATCGACCTTGCCGGCCACGTGGATCACGTTCGGGTCCTCGAAGCAGCGCACCACGTTGACAATGGCGTCGGTCTCGCGGATGTGGGCCAGGAACTGGTTGCCCAGGCCCTCGCCCTGGCTGGCGCCGGCCACCAGACCGGCAATGTCGACAAACTCGACGATGGCCGGCACGATGCGCTCGGGCTGGATGATCTCGGCCAGCTGCTGCAGGCGGGGGTCAGGCACTTCGACCACGCCCACATTGGGCTCGATCGTGCAGAAGGGATAGTTCTCCGCCGCAATGCCCGCCTTGGTCAGGGCATTGAACAGGGTGGATTTACCGACATTGGGCAGGCCGACGATGCCGCACTTCAGGCTCATGATGGGGTCTCGAAAAGAAGAGGGGAGATTGTAGCCAGCCGGCCCCGCCCCATGCCGCCCCTCTCGTTGCGGCTCAGTCGAAACGGAAGTCGGCCGTTACCGTCTGCCCAACGCGTAGCACCGCGTCCACGCCCTTCAGCACGATGGCATTCATGCCGAAGGTCACGGCGCCGTTGACGCGCGCGTCCTGCCTGTAAGGCTGCAGCGTGTCGCCCACCACCGGACTGCTCAGGGCCGTGGCGGGGTCGATGTTGGGGATCGGGCAGCGCGGGCAGGGCTTGACCGGCTTGAGCTGCACCTCGCCATCCCCGGTGGCAACGTGCAGGGTGTCGAGGCGATCCTCGTCGTGCGCCTCCAAACCGGCCAGCACGATGTTGGGTCGAAAACGCGTCACGCCCACTGGCGCATGGCCCGCCGCCTGCAGGCGGCCGTTCAGGTCGTCGAGCCCGGCCTGCCCCAGCACCAGCAGCGGAAAACCATCGCTGAACTGGTTGAGCGCTTCCACGCCGCCGGTCCATTTCGGGCTGGACAGGCGGCGCTGCTCGGGGTCGAAGCGCACTAGCCGGAAGCGTCCGCCTTGCGCGCCCGGCAGGCCCTGCGGCGTGAGCGAGAGGAAATCGGTGAACCATTGGGCGGCCACGTCGCCCATGTCGTAGGCGGCCACTTCGTCGTCCCACACCCGCACCCGCACCGGCTGCTCCACCACGTCCACCGCCAGGTTCAGCGCCAGCATGCCGGGCGCGCGCAACTGGAGCTCGGTGCCACCGCGCCGGAACTGCGGCTGCACCAGCGCCAGCCGCGGCTGCTCGCGCTGCGTCACGAATTCGCCCTGCGCATCCACCACCATCCAGGCACGATCGAGGTCGAAGCCGGTTTCGGTCAGCAGCGCCTCCGGCACCTGGATGCCGGCACAGGACTTGATCGGGTAGACAAACAGTTGTGCGATGCGGGCCTGCACATCGCCCGTCGGGGTGGATTCACTCACTTGGCCATCACTCCAGGTTAGGCATTGATCAGCAACAAGAAGGATTCTGCCCTGCCTTCTACAATGGCCGCCATGGCTCTCCCCCTGGATGTTTGTATACGCGGCAGCGGCATCGTCGGCCGCACCCTGGCGCTGCTGCTGGCCCGCGAGCGGCTGCGCGTGGGCCTGGTCGGGGCGGCGCCCCCGGCTGCCGGACCGGATGTGCGCGCCTACGCGCTCAACCGCGCCTCGAAGGAACTGCTGCAATCCCTGCGCTGCTGGCCGGCGCTGGATTCGGCCACCCCGGTCACCCGCATGGAGATCGCAGGCGATCATGGCGGTGCGGTGAGCTTCGACGCTAGCGAGTTTGGTACCGACGCGCTGGCCTGGATCGTTGATGTGCCGGTGCTGGAATCGCTGCTGCTCGATGCCGTGGGCTTTCAGCCCCAGATCGAGCCCCTGCAGGCGCCCGCGCCGGCCCGCCTGACCGTGGTCTGTGAAGGCCGCGCCAGCAGCGCGCGGGCCGAGTTCGGCGTCGACTTCGAGGTCACCCCTTATGCTCAGCATGCCGTGGCGGCGCGCCTGCGCTGTGAACGGCCCCACATGGGCGTGGCCCGCCAATGGTTTGCCGACGGCGACATCCTGGCCCTGCTGCCGATGGATGGCCCGCAAGGGAACTCTGTGGCGCTGGTGTGGTCTGTTTCACCAGAGAACGCGCAGCGACTGCAGGCACTGGAGGCGGAGGCGTTCTGTCGGGAACTGGAGGCTGCCTGCAGCCTGGCGCTGGGCAGCATGACACTGATCAGCGAGCGCCGCAGCTGGCCGCTGCAGAAGGCCCAGGCACGGCAATGGAGCGGGCGCGCCGAGCTGGGTGCCTGGGTGCTGGCCGGTGATGCGGCCCACAACGTCCATCCCCTGGCCGGTCAGGGCCTGAACCTCGGCCTGGCTGACGTGGCGACCCTGGCCCGGGTCATCCGCGAACGCGACTACTGGCGCGGCGTGGATGACGCCAAGCTGCTGCGTCGCTACGAGCGTAGCCGCAAGGCGGGCATGCTGGCGCTGGACGCCGGCATGGACGGCCTGCAGCTGCTGTTCGCGCGCGACGGCGAAGGTTGGCGCGCCCTGCGCAACTGGGGCATGAAGAGCGTGCAGCGCAGCGGCCCGATCAAGCAATGGCTGGCACGGCAGGCCATGGATTTCTGAACAACGCGGCCTTGGCCGCACGAAATGGATGACGATGAGAGTTCTGACCGCCCTGGGTGCCCTGACCCTCTCCCTCTTCGGCTTGACGGTCTCGGCGCAGGAAGCCACGATCCGCAAGAACCTGACCGAACGCATACCCCAGCTCAAGGCCATTGACGAGATCAGCAAGACGCCGGTCAACGGCCTGTATGAAGTACGCGTCAATGGCACCGACATCTTCTACACCGACGCCGAGGCCAACTACCTGATCCAGGGCAACCTGATCGACACGCGCCAGCGCCGCAACCTGACGGAAGAGCGCATCGACAAGTTGACCGCCGTCAGCTTCGACAGCCTGCCGCTCAAGGATGCCTTCATCGTCGTACGCGGCAACGGCAAGCGCAAGGTGGCGGTCTTCGCCGACCCGAACTGCGGCTACTGCAAGCGCTTCGAGCGCGACCTGGAAAAGGTCAACAACGTCACGGTCTATACCTTCCTCTACCCCATCCTGAGCGCCGACTCGGCCGAAAAATCGAAGAACATCTGGTGCGCCAAGGACAAGGGCAAGACCTGGCAGGACTGGATGTACCGCGACCAGCCACCGGCCGCAGCTGCCAGCTGCGATGTCTCAGCCATCGCGCGCAACCTGGAGCTCGGCCGCAAGCACAAGATCACCGGCACACCCACGCTGATCTTCGCTGATGGCTCGCGCGTCCCGGGCGCCATCAACACCCAGCAGATCGAGAAATACCTGAGCGACGTCCGCTAAGCCGCCCCATGTCCAGCAAACAGCCCACCAGCGCCGTGCACTACCGGATCGAGTTGGCCGATCTGCACGCGCACCTGTTCCGCGTCACGCTGACCATCGCACAACCGCAGGCGCAGCAGCGCGTCGCCCTGCCGGTGTGGATCCCTGGCAGCTACCTGGTGCGCGAGTTTTCCAAGCACCTGCAGCGGCTGCAAGCCCGGCAAGGTGGCAAGGCCGTGGCGCTGCAGCAGCTCGACAAGTGCAGCTGGCAGATCGACTGCGCGCCGCGGCGACCGCTGGTGCTGAGCTACGAGGTCTATGCTTACGACAACTCAGTGCGTACGGCTTGGCTTGACGCCACGCGTGGCTTTTTCAACGGCACCAGCCTTTGCCTCCGGGTATTGGGCCTGGAGGACACACCGCACGAACTGGAACTGGCGCCCAGTCGCGCCACCGGCCACTGGTCGGCCGTCAGCGGCCTGACACCCGTGAAGCTCAATCGGCGCGGCTTCGGCCTGTACCGCGCGGCCGATTACGACGAACTGGTCGATTGCCCGTTCGAGCTGGGCGCTTTCTGGAGCGGCACCTTCAAGGCCGCCGGTGTTCCCCACCGCTTTGTGGTGGCGGGCACGCCACCCAGCTTTGACGGCGAGCGCCTGCTGGCCGACGTGCGCCGCATCTGCGAGACCGAGATCCGTTTCTGGCACGGCGACGGCAAGCGTGCGTCGCGCAAACCGCCGTTCCCCAGCTACGTCTTCATGCTCAACGCCACGGACGACGGCTATGGCGGCCTGGAGCATCGCAACTCGACGGCGCTGATCTGCTCGCGCCGCGACCTGCCGCGCCTGGGCGCCCGGCCGGGCGACGGCTACACCACCCTGCTGGGCCTGGTCAGCCACGAGTACTTCCACACCTGGAACGTCAAGCGCCTGCGCCCGGCCGAGTTCACCCGTTATGACTACAGCCAGGAAAACTACACCCGGCTGCTCTGGTTCTTTGAAGGCTTCACCAGTTATTACGATGACCTGCTGCTGCGCCGCGCCGGCCTGATCGACGATGCCGGCTACCTCAGACTGCTGAACAAGACGATCAACCAGGTGCAGCAGACACCCGGCCGCGACGTGCAGTCGGTGGCCCAGGCCAGCTTCGATGCCTGGGTCAAGTACTACCGGCAGGACGAGAACACCCCCAACGCCACGGTGAGCTACTACAGCAAGGGCGCCCTGGTCGCGCTGTGCCTCGACCTCAGCCTGCGCGCTGAAGGCCCGCACACACTGGACGACGTCATGCGCGCCCTGTGGCAACACTGCCGTGGCGGCCCGATGACGGAAGACGATCTGCTGCAGGCGTTGCACGCCGTCTCCGGCCGCTCTTGGGCGCGCGAGTTGCAGCGCTGGGTCCACAGCACGGCCGAGCTGCCGCTGCGCGAACTGTTGTCGCGCCATGGCGTCGCTGTGCATGAAGAGCCGGCCCAGTTGGCACAGCAGCTCGGGCTGCGTGCGACGGACGGCGCCGCCATCCAGGTCAAGACCGTGCTGCGGGGTGGCGCAGCGGAGCAAGCCGGCTTTGCCGCCGGCGATGAATGGTTAGGTGTCGAAGTGGGCAGCGGCAAAGCCTGCAGCAGCTGGCGCCTGACCCGTCTGGACGATCTGCCGTTGTACGCCGGAACCCACAGCAAGGTGCGTGCCTTGGTCGCACGCGACCGGCGTTTGCTGCAACTGCCGCTGACCTTGCCGCGCGGTGTGACGACCTGGCGTCTGTCGGCAGGTGATGCAGCACGGGTTGCCGCTTGGCTCGCCGCCTGACCTCGCGCACCGTAACGCCGCCGGCCCCTACCGCTCAAGCGGCAGGCATCTTGGCCTCGACCTCCTGGCCAAAACGATCCGCCGCCGCTTGCCCGCGCACCTCGCGCACCATGGCGTAAGCCCGCTTCATGGCCTCGACGAACTGGGGCAGGGTGCTGGCGGCTTCGATCTTCAGGCACAACTCATCCGCCAAGGGCCCCAGGGCTTCCAGCAGCAGCCGGGCTGCCAGCTGCTTGACCGGCGCCAACGCAGGCACTGGCTGCGCTGCTGCCGGCTTGCCGGTCGACGGTGCCACCACCGGCGTCGACGCTGGCGCAGCGACCGGCGGGGTCACCAACTCCAGATAGCCCTCAGCCTGGAGTTGCGTCAGCAGATCCTGCGCCTCCCCCAGCCCGGCGGCCAGGCGGCGTAGCTCCTCGACCGGTTTCTTGCCGTCCACCAGGATCAGCAAGGTGCGCAGCTTGCCGGTCAGGGAACGGGATGCGATCGCCTCCGTGCCCTTGCCTGACTTGCGGTAGATGGCCCTGTCATCCATGTAGAAGTCTCCCCGGATGTTTCTTGTCGGGGCAATCTTAGCGTCTCTGGTCCAGCACCCGCTTGGCCTTGCCCACGCTACGCTCCACGCCGCCTTCCGGGCGCAGCTCGATCTCCACGCTGGTGCCGATGTAGGCCTTGATCTCGTGCTGCAACTGCTTGCCCGCAGCGCGAGCGGCCAGGCTGTCGGGCGACACGCCGGGCCGTGTCTCCACCACTACGTGCAGATCGTCCAACGGCCCGCTGCGACGCAGGATGCACTGGTAATGCGGCGCCAGCTCGGGGCGGCGCAGGATCAGCTCCTCGATCTGGCTCGGAAACACGTTGACGCCCCGCACGATCATCATGTCATCGCTGCGGCCGGTGATCTTCTCGATGCGCCGCATGCTGCGTGTACTGCCCGGCAACAGGCGCGTCAGGTCGCGCGTGCGGTAGCGAATGATGGGCAGCGCTTCCTTGGTCAGGCTGGTGAAGACCAGCTCCCCGACCTGGCCATCCGGCAGCAGCTCGCCGGTTTCGGGGTCGATGATCTCCGGGTAAAAGTGATCTTCCCAGATCGTCGGCCCGTCCTTGGTCAGCGCGCATTCGCTGGCCACGCCGGGACCGATGACCTCGCTCAAGCCATAGATGTCGACGGCGTCCAGCCCCATGCGCAGTTCGATGGCGCGCCGCATGTCATTGGTCCAGGGCTCGGCGCCGAAGATGCCGATGCGCAGGCTGGACTCGGTCGGCCGCAGACCCTGGCGCTCGAACTCCTCGGCAATCGCCAGCATGTAGCTGGGCGTCACCATGATGATGTCGGGCTTGAAGTCCTGGATCAGTTGCACCTGGCGCTCGGTCTGGCCGCCGCCAAAAGGCACCACCGTCAGGCCCAGCCGCTCGGCGCCGTAGTGCGCCCCCAGGCCGCCGGTGAAGAGGCCATAGCCGTAGCTGACGTGCACCATGTCGCCCGGGCGGGCGCCGGCGGCGCGGATGCTGCGTGCCACCACGGTGGCCCAGGTGTCGATGTCCTTGGCGGTATAGCCCACCACCGTCGGCTTGCCGGTGGTGCCGCTGGAGGCGTGGATGCGCACGCACTGTTCACGCGGCACGGCAAACATGCCGAAGGGATAGCTGTCGCGCAGGTCCTTCTTGGTGGTGAAGGGAAACTTCGCCAGGTCTGCCAGCGACTGGCAGTCGTCCGGATGCACGCCGGCGGCGTCGAACTTCGCGCGGTACACCGGCGAGTTCTGATAGGCATGCTGCAGCGTGGCCTTGAGCCGCTTGAGCTGCAGGCTACGCAGTTCATCGATGCTGGCCGTCTCGATCGGCTCCCAGGAAAACTCGCGCTGCTTCATGCGGCCTCCGGGATCACGGTACCGGCAATCTGGGCGCTCTTGCCGCGGAACATGGCCACCACCTCACCACGCTGGTTGCTCACCCGCATGTCGTAGATGCCGTGCCGCCCCTGCAGGGTCTGCTCCACACCTTCGCAGGTCAGCACGTCGCCCAGATGCGCCGGCCGCAGGAACTCGATGCTGCAGCCAGCCGCCACCGCCACCTTGTTGTAGCTGTTGCAGGCAAAGGCGAAGGTGGAGTCCGCCAGGGTAAAGATCAGGCCGCCATGGCAGATCTCATGGCCGTTGAGCATGGGCTCGCGCACCGTCATGCGCATCACGGCACGGCCAGGCTCGCAGGACAGCAACTCCATCTGCATGAACTCGCGCGAGGCCCGGTCGGCCGCGAACATGGAAGCGCCCACTTCGCGCGCCAATGCGTCAGCTTGGGTCGGATGGCCCATGTCTTACTCCCCCTTGAACTGCGGAGCGCGCTTGTCGAGAAACGCCTGCACCCCTTCGATGTAGTCATGCGTGCGCCCCAGTGCCGACTGGGTGTCGCGCTCGGCGTCGAGCTGCTGGTCCAGGCTGCGGCTGCCGGCCTCGCGCAGCAAATGGCGCGTCGCCACCAGCGCCTTGGTCGGCATGGTTGCCAGCCGCTGCGCCAGCTCCAGCGCGGCAGCCAGACAGTCGTCGCTGACCTGCCAGATCAGCCCCCAGTCACGGGCCTGCTCGGCGCTCAATTTGTCGCCGGTCATGGCCAGCGCCAGGGCCCGCGCCAGCCCGAGGCGCTGGGGCAGGAACCAGGAGCCCCCGGCGTCGGGAATCAGGCCGATCTTGCTGAAGGCCTGGATGAAACTGGCCTGGGGCGCGGCAATCGCAATGTCGCAGGTCATCGCCAGCGAGGCGCCCGCGCCGGCCGCCACGCCGTTGACGGCAGCGATGACGGGCATGCGCAGGGCCTGCAGGCGTCGCACGGTCGGGTTGAAGGCTTGCTCGATCACCGGCCCCGGGTTGGCGCGCTCAACCAGATCGGGGCCGGGCGCGAAATCGAACTCCGACAGGTCGGCGCCGGCGCAGAAGCCGCGCCCTGCCCCGGTGATCACCAGAGCACGAATGGCCGGATTGGCCTCGGCCCGCTCCAGCGCCTCCCAAAGTTCGCGATGCATCTGGCGGGTGAAGCTGTTGAGCGCTTGCGGCCGGTTCAGGGTGGCGAGGGCCACCGCCCCCTGCTCGGCATACAGCACAGACGATTCGGCGACCAATGCGCCGGCAGACTCAGGCATGAGACATCCCTCGGGTTGACGTGACCGACGCCACGCCAGCCTGACGCAGCAGGCCGCATGGCCAAGCCAATTTAACATCTCCCGACCGATCGGTCGGTTAATGTTTTCCCTTGGTTTTGTCTCGAAAAAGACGCGCGGCTTAGACCAGCGTCACTTTCTTGAACTTGCGCTTGCCGACCTGCAGCACATAGGTGCCGGCGCCGAGTTTGAGCCCCTTGTCGCTCACCACGCTGGCGTCGATGCGCACGCCGCCGCCGTCAATCAGGCGATTGCCTTCGCCGCTGGAGGCGGCCAGGCCGGTGAGCTTGAGCAGGGCGCCGATGCCCATCGCGCCGCCGTCCAGGCTGACGGTCTGCTCCTCGATCTGGTCCGGAATGCCGCCCTTGCTGCGGTTGATGAAGTCCTGCTCGGCGGCCTCGGCTGCCGCGGGAGAATGGAAGCGTGCCGTGATCTCCTTGGCCAGCAGCACCTTGACTTCCTTCGGGTTGCGCCCCTGCGCCACCTCCTGCTGGAGCTTGCCGATGTCGCCCAGACTGCGGAAGCTCAGCAGCGTGTACCAGCGCCACATCAGCTCGTCGGAAATCGACAGCACCTTGGCGAACATGGTGTTGGCGTCCTCGGTGATGCCGATGTAGTTGTTTTTGGACTTGGACATCTTGTCCACGCCGTCCAGGCCTTCGAGCAGCGGCATGGTCAAGATGCACTGCGGCTCCTGGCCGTACTCGGCCTGCAGGTGACGGCCCATCAACAGGTTGAACTTCTGGTCGGTGCCGCCCAGTTCCAGGTCGCTCTTCAGGGCCACCGAATCGTAGCCCTGCATCAGTGGGTAGAGGAACTCGTGCACCGAGATCGGGTTGCCGGCCTTGAAGCGGTCGTGGAAGTCGTTGCGCTCCATCATGCGCGCCACGGTGTACTTGGCGGCCAGCTGGATCATGCCCATGGAGCCCAGCGGCAGGCACCACTCGCTGTTGTAGCGGATCTCGGTCTTCTCAGGATCCAGCACCAAGCTGGCCTGCTTGTAATAGGTCTCGGCATTGGCCTTGATCTGCTCGGGCGTCAGCGGCGGGCGGGTGCTGTTGCGCCCCGAGGGGTCGCCGATCATGCTGGTGAAATCACCGATCAAAAAGATGACGGTGTGCCCCAGGTCCTGCAGCTGGCGCATCTTGTTGAGCACCACGGTGTGCCCGATATGGATGTCGGGCGCGGTCGGGTCCAGGCCCAGCTTGATGCGCAGCGGCAGCCCCGTGGCCTCGGATCGCGCCAGCTTCGTCACCCAGTCGGCCTCCGGGATCAGTTCCTCGCAACCGCGCAAAGTCACCGCCAGGGCGTTCCGGACACGATCGGTAACAGGAAAATTCGACGGGGAGGCTTGATTCATAAGGGTTTTTCCAGATGCCAGGGGGGCTGCGCGGGCTATACTCGCCTTTTGCCACTGCGCCGGATTTTAGTGTGCGGCACCTTCCAGCTGCCGCACGTCCCGATCAGGCCGCACCTCCTTTCTCAGGTTGTCTTTTGAAAAACGGTCTGATCACCGCTGGTAGTACCTTGTTGAGCCTCACCGGGCAATGGGTCGAGCACCACCCGAAACGGGTCATGGGTGCCGTGGCCGCCGCCCTGCTGCTCGGCGGCGGCGGTGCCTACGCCGTGGCGTCCGCTGTGGTCTCGCTGGGGCCAGATGCCGAGCAGCTGCCGGTGCGCGAAGTGCGCGAGGTGGTGGCGCCGCTGGCGCTGCAGCCCCAGGCCGAGGTACTGGACCTGCACCGCTTCAACCTCTTCCGCTCTGACCTCACCCGCTCGACCGACACCGCCGACACCCTGCTCAAGCGCCTCGGCATCAACGACCCGGCCGCCGCCGCCTTCCTGCGCGCGGATGTCCATGCCCAGAAGACGCTGCTGGGCCGTGTCGGGCGCAGTGTGACGGTGGAGGCCAGTGACTCCAATACCTTGGTCAAGCTGACCGCGCGCTGGAGCCCGGAAGACGACGGCCGCTTCACCCGTCTGGTGATCGAGAAGCAGGCGAACGGCTTCACCTCGCGGCTGGAAACCGCGCCGCTGACCGCGTCCACGCGTATGGCCAGCGGCGTGATCCGCAGCTCGCTGTTTGCGGCCACCGACGATGCCCGCATTCCGGACGCCATTGCCATCCAGGTTGCCGAAATCTTCTCCGGCGACATCGACTTTCACCGTTCCCTGCGCAAGGGCGACCGCTTCTCGGTGGTCTATGAAACGCTGGAAGGCGATGGCGAACCCTTGCGCGCCGGGCGCGTGCTGAGTGCCGAGTTCGTCAACAACGGTAAGACCTACCAGGCCATGTGGTTCCAGGAGTCCGACAGCCAGAACGCTGCCGCACAGGAACCGGGACGCGCCACGCACAACCTGACCAAAGGCGGCTACTACACCCTGGATGGCCAGAGCCTGCGTCGCGCCTATCTGGCCTCGCCGCTGGAGTTCTCCCGCGTCACCAGCGGCTTCAAGATGCGTTTCCATCCGATTCTGAAGCAATGGCGCGCCCACCTGGGGGTCGACTATGCGGCTCCGGTTG
>CALRMF020000013.1:0-21399 GCA_943369035.1 Curvibacter sp. AEP1-3 | reverse complement strand
CAGTTCACCAGTGCAATCAAACTCAATACAAAAATAAGGGCCCCCACAATCCCGACCGCGATGATGTGGAAGGGGTTGAGGCGACCGATGTCGTCCTGGAATTCTCTGTTCTTGCGCACGCCAAGGAACGACCAAGCCACCGCCTTGGTGGTCTGCCAGATCGAGCCCTTGCGCTCCGTCGGCCGGGTGTCGACAGAACCGCTCATGCGCCCGCTCCTGCCGTTGCAGGCCTGGTCACGCTGGCCGTCGGTGCCGGCGGCGTCTTGCTGCCGACTTCAAAGAAGGTGTAGGACAGCGTGATGGTCGTCACTTCCTTCGACAGCTTGGGGTCGATGACAAACACCACCGGCCAGCTCTTCTTCTCGCCCGGCGCCAGCGTGTACTCGTTGAAACAGAAACATTCCAGCTTGTTGAAATGTGCCGACGCCTGGCGCGGCGCATAGCTGGGGATGGCCTGGGCCGACATGCGACGGTTCTGCACGTTCTCGAACTCGTACATCACCGTGGCCATCTCGCCCGGGTGCACCTGCAGCGAGCGCTGCGCCGGCCGGAAGCTCCACGGACCGCGGGCGTTCGCATCGAACTCCACCGTGATCGTTCGGCTGCTGTCGACCTGCGTGTTGCCCGGCGTGGCCTTGCTCAGGCCCGGCACATTGCGTTCACCCAGTGCGAGGATGTTGATGCCCAGGGCCTCGCAGATGTGCTTGTAGATCGGCACCAAGGCATAGCCGAAGCCGAACATGCCGGCCGCCACGATGGCCAGCTTGCCCAGCATCCGGACGTTCTCGGTTCGCAGGCTCATGCAGGTCCCGTCAGCTGCCCAGCAAGATGTACTTGGCCATGACGCCGAGGAAGAACGCCAGCGCCACGGTGGCGAGGATCAGCCCCGTACGGACGTTGGCCTTCTTTTGCTCGGGTGTGCTCATGTCTGAGGCTCCGTCCTGGCGCTTCAGCCGATCACGCGGGTTGCCGTGGCATCCAGCTTGGGCGGCGTTTCGAAGGAGTGGTAGGGCGCGGGCGAAGCCAGCTCCCACTCCAAACCTTCAGCGGCTTCCCACGGCTTCTGCGGGGCCTTTTCGCCCTGGCCGCGCATGGCGGGCAGCACCACGAAGAAGAAGAAGTAGACCTGGGCCAGACCGAAGCCGAAGGCACCCACCGAGGCGATGGCGTTGAAGTCGGCGAACTGCATGGGGTAGTCGGCGTAGCGACGCGGCATGCCGGCCAGACCCAGGAAGTGCATCGGGAAGAAGGTGATGTTGAAGGAGATCAGCGACCACCAGAAGTGCAGCTTGCCGCGGAACTCGCTGTACATCACACCGGTCCACTTCGGCGCCCAGTAGTAGTAGCCGGCGAACATCGCGAACAGCGAACCAGCCACCAGCACGTAGTGGAAGTGGGCGACGATGAAGTAGGTGTCCTGGATCTGGATGTCGATCGGGGCGACGGCCGGGATCAGGCCGGTGAAGCCACCGATGGTGAACACGAAGATGAAGCCGATGGCCCACAGCATGGGGGTCTCGAAGGTCATCGAACCGCGCCACATGGTGGCGATCCAGTTGAAGATCTTCACGGCGGTCGGCACGGCGATCAGCATGGTGGCGTACATGAAGTACAGCTGGCCGGTCACCGGCATGCCGGTGGTGAACATGTGGTGTGCCCACACGATGAAGGACAGGATGGCGATGGAGGCGGTGGCGTACACCATGGAGGCGTAGCCGAACAGCTTCTTGCGCGAGAACGCGGGCACGATCTGGCTGATGATGCCGAAAGCCGGCAGGATCATGATGTACACCTCGGGGTGACCGAAGAACCAGAAGATGTGCTGGAACATCACCGGGTCACCGCCGCCGGCGGGGTTGAAGAAGGTGGTGCCGAAGTGACGGTCGGTCAGCGTCATGGTGATGGCGCCAGCCAGCACCGGCATCACAGCGATCAGCAGGTAGGCGGTGATCAGCCAGGTCCAGCAGAACATGGGCATCTTCATCAGCGTCATGCCGGGGGCGCGCATGTTCAGGATGGTCACGATGATGTTGATCGAGCCCATGATGGACGAGGCACCCATGATGTGCAGGGCAAAGATGCCGGCGTCCATCGACGGGCCCATCTGCAGCGTCAGCGGGGCATAGAACGTCCAGCCGGCGGCGGGTGCGCCACCGGGCATGAAGAAGGACAGCACCACCAGCAGACCAGCCGGGATCAGCAGCCAGAAGCTGAAGTTGTTCATGCGGGCGAAAGCCATGTCGGCCGCGCCGATCTGCATTGGCAGCATCCAGTTGGCGAAGCCCACGAAGGCCGGCATGATGGCGCCGAACACCATGATCACACCGTGCATGGTGGTGAGCTGGTTGAACAGCTCGGGATTGACCAGCTGCAGGCCGGGCTGGAACAGCTCGGCGCGGATGCCCAGGGCCAGCACACCGCCCAGCATCAGCATGGTGAAGCTGAACAGCAGGTACAGCGTACCGATGTCCTTGTGGTTGGTCGCGAAGACCCAGCGACGCCAGCCCGAGGGGGTGTGGTGGTCGTCATGGGCGTGATCGTGATGGTCTAGAACGGCACTCATTCTGTTTTCCTTCTCAATACTTCTATGCGTCTGACGACTGCTTACTTGCGGGCCATCTTCACGTCAGCCGGCTGCACCACCTGGCCGGTCTTGTTGGACCAGTTGTTCTTGGTGTAGGTGATCACGGCGGCGATTTCGGTGTCGCTCAGCTGCTTCCAGGCCGGCATGGCGCCACCCGCAGCACCATTCAGCAGCACGGCGATCTGCTTGTTCTTGTCGGCGTCCAGCACGATGGCAGAACCGTCCACAGCCTTGATCGGGCCAGCGCCCTTGCCGTTGGCCTGGTGGCAGGCGGCGCAGTTGGCGGCATAGACCTTCTCGCCACGCTTGGCCAGGTCGTCCAGGGTCCAGACCTTGTTCGGGTCATCGGCCTTGGCAGCCATCTTCTTCTTCTCGCCCTCGACCCACTTGGAGTAGTCCTCGGCCGACAGCACCTTCACGTGGATGGGCATGTAGGCGTGTTCCTTGCCGCACAGCTCGGCGCACTGGCCGTAGAAGTCGCCGGTCTTCTCGGCGCGGAACCAGGTGTCGCGCACGAAGCCGGGGATGGCGTCCTGCTTGACGGCGAAGGCCGGGACCATCCAGGCGTGGATCACGTCGTTGGCGGTGGTGATGATGCGCACCTTCTTGCCCACCGGCACCACCAGCGGGTTGTCCACCTTCAGCAGGTAGTCGTCGGTCGGCGCCGGCTTGCCCGACTCGGACATGGCGCGGTGCGTACTGTCCAGGGTGGAGAGGAAGCCGATGCCCTCGCCTTCGCCCTTGAGGTAGTCGTAGCCCCACTTCCACTGGTAGCCAGTGGCCTTGATGGTCAGGTCGGCGTTGCTGGTGTCCTTCATGGCCACCACGGCCTTGGTGGCCGGCAGCGCCATCAGGATCACGATGATGAAGGGCACCACGGTCCAGGCGATTTCCACGGTCACGGACTCATGGAAGGTGGCCGGCTTGTGGCCGACGGATTTGCGGTGCTTGAAGATCGAATAGAACATCACACCGAACACCAGCACGAAGATGATCGCGCAGGTGATCAGCATGAACCAGTTCAGCCAGTGCACATCTTCGGCAATCTTGGTCACCGGGGGATGCAGGTTCAACTGGTTGACCGCCGGACCGCCCGGCAGGTCATTCACAGCCTGGGCGGCGGTGAACGCTGCCGTGCCAGCCCACGCACTTGCCGCGAGCAGCAGTGAAGTCAATTTATTAGAAATGCTCTTCATCATGTTCACTTCTTCAATGTCTTAATTAATCCAAGACTGCCCAGGCTTGCCGGACATACGGCTTGCGACCCACGAGACCGCCATGGAAACGGCGGGCAGCGTTGTCCCCGTTGAAAACCTAAATTCAGCGCCGGCTTATTGTAGCCGAGCGTCCAGAACGCCCGAACAGGTGTTGACCCTGATCAAACAACAGAACCCTGGGCCTTGCGATTTCTCAATGAGTCGCGCATCTCTTCCAGCGAGAATGTCGCCCCCGACGCGGCCGGCCTGCGCGGTTGCGGCTTGAAGGCATGACCGTAGATGATCTCGAAGGTGAGCTTGAGCCGCCCGCCCGCAGCCGGCTCGGCCAGCTGCAGCAGGGCCTGCTCCAGTCGCCGGCGCCAGGCGCGGCCGCGCAGGGCGGCAAAACGCTGCGCATGCAGGTTGCGCCCCAGTTCGCGCAGTTCCTGCAGCAGGCGCTGCGGCGTCTCGAAGGTGAGTTCGATGCGCTCCATGTCCATCACCGGCTCGGCAAAGCCCGCAGCCACCAGCATGTCGCCCCAGTCGTGCATGTCGGTGAACTCGTGCGTCGGGGCCGGCCAACCCAGGCTCTGGTACAGCGCACGCAGTTCACGCAGTGTGTCGGGCCCCAGGCAGGAGAACATCAGGAAGCCGTCCACCGCCAGTGCGTCGAACCAGCGTGCCAGCAGTGCCTGCGGGTCGGCTGCCATGTGCAGCGCCATGTTGGCCCACAGCATCTCGGCCGCTCCGGGGGGCGACACCGGCACGGGGCGCACGTTGCCGCGCCAGCGCGCCGGATGCCACCACGGTTTCACTATCTTTTTTATAGCATCCTGCGCCCCGTCTTCGGGGGAAAGCACCAGGAAACACTGCGAATCGGGATAACGCCGCATCAACAGCTCCTGCGCTTGCAGGCCACCACGCAGCGGCTCCCAGTGCGCCCAGGTGGCGGGCTTGCGCATGATCCAGTCCAGCCGCTCCTCCATGCGCCGTGCCACCTCCTCGTGCAGCCAGGGCGAGGCCGCCATCGGCAGATGCTGCCAGCGCTCGGCAGCGCGGGGGTCGATGGTGGGCGGTCGTTCGGAAGTCATGGTGGGGTCGTTCGCGCCACGAGTATATTGACTCCATGTTCCGCCGCCTGCTCGACCGCCTTTCCGGCGCGCTGCCCGGGCAGTGCGAGGTCTGCCATGCCTGGCCCGCCCGACCGGTCTGCGACAGCTGCGCCACCCGTTTCGCCCAGCCCCGGGCGCGCTGCCTGACCTGTGCCCTGCCGGTGCCGGCCGGTGTGCGGCAGTGCGGTGCCTGCCTGAAGGCGCCGCCGCCGCTGGACCGCTGCCTGGCCGCGGTGGACTATGCCTACCCCTGGTCCAACCTCATCGGCCGCTTCAAGTTCAACAGCACCCCCGGCTGGGCCGCCAGCCTGGCCGAGCTGCTGCGCAGCACGCCGTGGGTGGAGCCCGCCCTGGACGAGACCGACCTGCTGCTGCCCATGCCGCTGTCGCGCGAACGCCTGCAGCAGCGCGGCTACAACCAGGCCCTGGTGCTGGCCCGCCAGTTGGCGCCAGCCAAGACCCGGCCCGACCTGCTGTTGCGGCTGCGGGATACGCCGGCTCAAAGCGCGCTGGCGCGCGCCGAGCGGCTGCGCAATGTACGCGGCGCCTTCGCGGTCGAGCCGCTACGCCTGGCGGAAGTCCGCGACCGACGCATCGTGCTGCTCGACGACGTGATGACCAGCGGCGCCTCCCTGTACGCTGCGGCGCGCGCGCTGCGCGAGGCTGGCGCTGCGCACATCACCGGTCTGGTGTTGGCGCGGACCAACTGAAAACAAAACAGGGACACCAAGCAGCCAGCGACAATAGGCGCATGTTCCACATCGTCCTGGTCGAACCCGAGATTCCGCCCAACACGGGCAACGTCATCCGCCTGGCCGCCAACACCGGCTGCACCCTGCACCTGATCGAGCCGCTGGGGTTTTCGATGGACGACAAACACATGCGGCGCGCCGGCCTGGATTACCACGAGTACGCCGAGGTGCGTCGCCATGCCAGCTGGGAGGCCTTCATCGCCGGCGAGCAACCGCAGCCGGAGCGCATGTTTGCACTCACCACGCGCGGCACGCGCTTCGTGCACGACGTGGCTTTCCAGCCCGGCGACTGGCTCGTGTTTGGTGCCGAGACCCGTGGCTTGAGCGATGCGGTACGCGCCTTCTTCGCACCTCCGCAGCAGCTGAAGCTGCCGATGCGCGCCGGCCAGCGCAGCCTGAACCTGTCGAACGCGGTGGCGGTGACGGTGTTCGAGGCCTGGCGCCAGAACAAGTTTCAGGGGTAACGCCGCGCGATCGACTCGGCCACGCAGACCGGCTTGGCCGCGCCCTCGCGCTCGACCGTGACCTCCCACGTCATCTGCATGCCCTGGTGGTCGATGGGCTCACAGACCAGCAGCTTCAGGCGGGCGCGCAGGCGACTGCCCACCGGCACCGGTGCCATGAAACGCACGCGGTTCAGGCCATAGTTCACGCCCATGCGGGACTCCACCACCTCGATGGTGCTCTCGAAGAACCGGGGGATCAGCGACAGGGTCAGAAAGCCGTGCGCGATCGGGCCGCCAAAGGGGCCGGCCTTGGCCCGCTCCACGTCGACGTGGATCCACTGGTGGTCGCCGGTGGCCTGGGCAAACTGGTTGACCTGCTCCTGCGTGATGGTGAGCCAGTCGCTGACCGCGACCTCCTGGCCCACGAGCGCAGGGAACTCCTGGAGAGACTGAAAGGTTTTCATGCCGGCCACTGTAGCGACCCGTCCCGCAGACCGGCTGTCATGCGCGCGACGCGCGTGGGATCAAGCGTCGAGCCAGCGGCAGATGCCCTGCCACTGCTCCAGGTCCTTCTCGACCCGGCCGGGCGCCACATCGAACAGCGTCAGCCCGTGCGCAGCCAGGTGGATGTAGTTCTGGGTGTCGCGCAGGTAAGCCAGCACCGGCAGGCCCAGGCTCTCGACGAAGGCGCGCAGCCGGTCGGCCGACAGCGTGCGGCTGTCCACCCGCATGCCAACGATGCCGATCTGCATGCCCGGATGGCCGTGGGCCTTGATCTCGTCCAGGAAGGCGCGGGTGGCGTAGATGTCGAAGATGCTGGGCTGCAAGGGCACGATCACCTTGTCGGCGTGCCGCAGCACGTCCTTCAGGCGCGAGCCCTTGAGACCGGCCGGCGTGTCGAGCACCACATGGGTCGTTCCCTTGGGCAGTTTGGCCAGCTTGTCCTCGCCCACGTCCCAGCCCACGATGGGCCGCGCCCCTGCCGGCCGCAGCCCCAGCCACAGGCGGGAAGACTGCTGGCGATCGGCGTCGCCCAGCATCACGCTGTGTCCCTTGCTGGCAAAGTACCCGGCCACATTGGTGGACAGGGTGGACTTGCCCACGCCTCCCTTGGGATTGGCAACCACGACAACCGGCATCTCGTGCTCCTTGAAGTCTGACCTGGCGCTATGTTAGCTTAGGGCCTGAACCCCTCCTGACAGGCCGTTGCGGCCCGGACTCCATGGAACACACCCCCACCTGGCTTGGCAATACCTTCATCTACCTGGGCGCCGCGGTGGTCGCCGTCCCGCTGAGCAAGTACCTGGGGCTGGGCGCCATCATCGGCTACCTGGCGGCCGGCATCGCCATCGGCCCCTGGGGCCTGGGCCTCGTCAGTGCGGTCGAGGACATCCTGCACTTCGCCGAGTTCGGCGTGGTGCTGATGCTGTTCCTGATCGGGCTGGAGCTCGAGCCGCGCCGCCTCTGGGGTCTGCGCCGGCCGATCTTCGGCGGCGGCAGCGTCCAGGTGCTGGCCTGCACCGGCGCGCTCTTCGCGCTGGTCTACGCGCTGGGACTGGCCTTCCCGGCCACGCTGGGCGGCTGGCAGACGGCGCTGGTGGCGGCACTGGGCTTGGCCCTGTCGTCCACGGCCATCGCGTTGCAGGTGATGGCCGAGCGCAACCTGCTGCCCACCCAGGGCGGGCAGGCCGGCTTTGCCATCCTGCTGTTCCAGGACGTGGCGGCCATCCCCATCCTGGCCCTGCTGCCGCTGCTCGGCAGCGACGCCGGCCTGCTGGCCGACCCGGACGTTTCGGCCCTCGGCCGCCTGTGGACCGCGCTGCGCATCATCGGCGTGATCGTCGGCGTCGTGATCGGCGGCCGGCTGCTGCTGCGCCCACTGCTGCGCTGGATCGCGCGCAGCCGCACGCCCGAGATCTTCACCGCCGCCTCCTTGCTGCTGGTGGTCGGCGTTGCCACGCTGCTGCAGAAAGTCGGCCTGTCGATGGCGCTGGGCGCCTTCCTGGCCGGCGTGCTGCTGGCCGAGAGCGAGTACCGGCGCGAACTGGAAACCGACATCGAGCCGTTCAAGGGGCTGCTGCTCGGCTTGTTCTTCATTGCCGTCGGCATGAGCATCGATTTCGATGTGCTGCGCCAATCACCCGGCCTGATGGCGGCCATCGTGGCGGGCTTTCTCGCTCTCAAGGCGCTGGTGATCTACGCCATGACGGTGCGCCTGCAGGTGCCGGTGCAGGAGCGGCCCGTGCTCACCTTGCTATTGGCGCAGGGCGGCGAGTTCGCCTTCGTCGTGTTCCAGGCCGCTGTCGGTGCCAAGGTGCTGCCGGCGGCCACGGCCTCGCTGCTGATCGGTGCCGTGGCGCTGTCGATGCTGCTGAGCCCGCTGCTGCTGGTGGCGCTGGACCGCCTGCTGCTGCCGCGCTTTGCCCGCGCCAGCGGCGCAACGCTGGCGGAGATTTCCGAGCCGCAGGAGGCGCCGGTGCTGATCGCCGGCTTCGGTCGTTATGGCCAGATCGTGGCGCGCGTCATGCTGGCGCAGGGCATCCCCAGCACGGTGCTCGACCACGACGCGGACATGATCGAGGCGGCGCGCAGCTTCGGCTACCGCGTGCACTATGGCGATGCCACACGCCTGGACCTGATGCGCCTGGCCGGCGCAGCCACCGCCAAGGTGCTGGTGGTGGCGGTGGACGACAAGGAGCAGAGCCTGAAGATCGTCGACCTGGTGCGCGAACATTTCCCCCAGCTGCAGATCGTGGCGCGCGCGCATGACGTCACCCACTGGCATGAACTGCGCGAACGCGGTGTGACGCTGGTGCAGCGCGAGCTGTTCGAGTCCAGCCTGCGCAGCGCCCGCAGCGTGCTGGAATTGCTGGGCGACACGCCCGAGCAGGCCCGCTCCGTGGCCTGGCGCTTCCGGCGTCACAACCTCGAACTGTTCGAGCAGATGCACCCGCACTTCAGGGACCGCAACCAGCTCATCGCGGTGGTCAAGCAGGGCAGGCAGCAACTCGAAGAGCAGATGGCACAGGAACGGGCGCTGCGCCAACAGGCACCGGACGAGCCGCCGCGCTGACTCAGCGCAAGGCGTCCCACACCAGCTTGACGCCGGTCAGGAAGAGGCCGAGGTAGATCAGCTGGTAGAACAGCCGCGGGTCGATGCGCCGTGCCATGCGGATGCCGGCCCAGACGCCGATGGGTGCCAGCGGCAGCAACACCAGCGACGTGGCCAGGTTGCGCCAGTCCAGCAGCCCCAGCCAGGCATATGGCAGCCACTTGGAGAGGTTGATGAAGAAGAAGAAATACGACAGCGTGGCCGCAAACACCACCGGCTTGAGCTTGAGCGGCAGCACATAGGCCGTGATCGGCGGCCCGCCGGCATGCGCGACGAAACTGGTGAAACCGGAGGTGGCGGTGAGCACGGCGCCCAGCCAGCGCGGCGGTGCGGCGCTGTCGGCACGTGGCGGAAACAGCAGACGCTGGGCCAGGAACAGCAGCGTGAACACGCCCACGATGCCGGCCACCACCGGCGCCGCCAGCACCTTGAAGAGTAGCGCCCCGATCACGATGCCCAGCAGCCCGAAGGGCAGCAGGAACCCGAGCAGGCGGCGGTCAAACTCCTTGCGCAGCGCGGCGATGCCCAGTAGGTCCATCACCAGCAGCACCGGCATCAGGATGGCGGCAGCCTGCGGCACCGTGACCGCCATCGCCATCAAAGGCACGGCCAGCGAGCCGAAGCCGGCGCCGAAACCGCTCTTGCTGATGCCCAGCAACAGCACCGCCGGCACGGACACCAGGTAGAAATAGGGATCGGTGATGAGGGGGAAATCCAAGACAGGTTCGCTTCAGACACAACCCCGGTGCGGGGTGGCTTGCAGTGTAGCGGGCCAGGACAAAAGCACTACACTGCGCACCAGATTGATTTCACCACCTGCCATGTCCGACACCCGCCCCGCCCTGCCCGACCACCTGTCCATCGACCCGCGCAGCCCGCATTACGTGGCTGCCATCTTCGAGCACGACGTGGGTATCCGCTTCAACGGCAAGGAGCGCGCGGACGTGGAGGAATACTGCATCAGCGAAGGCTGGGTCAAGGTACCGGCCGGCAAGACGCTGGACCGCAAGGGCAACCCGCTGATGCTCAAGCTCAAGGGCAAGGTCGAGGCGTTCTACCGCTGATCGGCGGCGCCTCACCCGCCACGCACTTACGGCTGCGGCCGCTCCGGGCCCTGCGTGCCTTCGGCACGCGCTGCCAGATAGGCATAGAGATCCAGGATATGGGCGCTCACGCTCGGCTCGCCCTGCCACGCCGGCATGGCCAGCGGGGCGTCCTTGCGCTGCATGATCACCTCGACCTGCGCCTCGCGCTCCGCGGCCGTGCGAGCGGCCGACCCGGCCGGCGCCTGGGTCCAGTCGTAGCGCTGCAGCACCAGGCCGACAAAACGTCGTGAGCCCATGTCGCGCACGCGCGGCAGCAGGTCCGGGGCGTTGATGGTGCCGGTCGCCGCCGCGCCGTGGCAGCTCGCGCAGCGGTCCTGGAAGACACGCCAACCGACATAGACCGAACCCGGCTGCTTGGCGCGCTGCGCCACCTCCTCGGCCGGCTGCTTGTTCTGCCATTCCACGGCACAGCCCGCCAGCAGCAGCGCCGCACTCACCGCACCACCCCACAGCCAGGCCTGCTTCGACATCTTGCTCATCGTCAACCCCTTCACGTTGCACGCGCCCGCAACACCCGGCAGAACGCCCGGTGCGGCATCGCGAATCTGCGCCCGATTGTGACCGACATTCAGCAGCACCTGCGTGCCACCGGAGCGATCCGGGCCGCCTCGTATTCACACGGGGCCAACAGTGAAGCGCCGGCAAAGGCCGCGTGCAAAGCGCCTCCGTGTAGAGAGAGGGTGTTCAAGCAGGAGGTTCCGCTCTCGGCAGCCGGCCACGATGTCGCACCGCCGCTCCAGGCCGCCACCTGACGTGAACCAGGTTACAACGGCCTGCGCTGCGCGCGTCAGCCCACGCGGGCCTTGAGCTTCTGCATGGCGGCCAGCAGCTCGCCAATGACCTTGCCCGTGGCTTCATCGGTCAGCTCACCCTGCTCGTTGAACTTGCCGGCACAGTGGTTGATGAAGACCTCCGGCTTGTTGACCACGAAGGCATTCATGAACACCATGACCTGACGCAGGTGGTACTGCACGCGCGCCGTGCCGACCTGCCCCGGGCTGGCCCCCATGATGCCCACCACCTTGCCGTCAAACGGCGGCTCCGGCGGACGCGACAGCCAGTCCAGCGTGTTCTTCAGCACGCCGGGGATGGAGAAGTTGTACTCGGGCGTCACGATCAGCACCGCGTCGGCGGCGCGCACCTGAGCCTTCAGTGCCGTCACCGCGGCCGGCTCGCCGGCGGCGCGCACGTCGTCGTTGTAGAGCGGAATCTGGGAGATATCGGCGATGGAGAGCTCCATGCCAGCGGGCGACAGCTTCTGCGCCGCGCGCAGCGCCAGGGTGTTGAAGGAGCCCTTGCGCAGGCTGCCTGAAATGCCGAGAACTTTCATGATTTTCCTCTTTCAATGAATAAACACAACCCGGTGGGCTCTCCGGTCTTGACACCAGAGTGGCGCCCGGGACTCTGGCGGCTCTGCCCTTCATGCATCTGCGTGCCATGCATGCGGCCGGTTCTCCGACAGCAGGCGTCAAGGCACCACATAGTCCACCTGGTGGCGGGCGATGCGCAGGCCGGCCAGCTCGTCTTTCACGCGCAGATGCTCGGGATGCGCACCATAGGCGTCGAGCGCAGCCTGGCTCTCGAACTCGGAATACAGCACCACGTCACAGGCGTAGTCGACGCGGCTGACGTCGACGCCGATCTCCAGTCGTAGCAAGCCGGGGATGCGGCCGCGCAGGCCTTCAAAGCTGCGCTGCAGCTGCGCGATGCCGCGCGCCTTCTCGGCCGGCGTCTCGCCCCGCACGTTCCACATCACGATGTGTCGGATCATGGGCAGTACAGCTCAGGGGGCAGGCGGGAAACCGGCCTTCTGCGGCCACAGGTTCACGAAGGCGTGCACCGTGGTGCTGGCATACAGGCCGGCCTGGGTGAAAGGCTCGTTCGCCAGCCAGGCGTGCGCCGCATCACGCGACGGGAAGTCGATCACCAGCAGGCTGCCCAGCATGGTGCTGCCGTCGTCATGCGTGAACGGACCGGCAAAGGCCATGCGGTCGGCCACCTGGGCCAGGTACGCCTTGTGCGCGGGGCGCACGCGCTGGCGCAGCGCGCCGTGATCGGGTTTGTCGAGCAGGATGAAGGCAAACAGCATGGTTTCCTCTCAGAGATAGGCCAGCCAGGTGGAGAGGCCGGGGAAGACGATGAGCAGCAACAGCACGGTGGCCATCATCAGCACGAAAGGGAATGCGCCGGCGAAGATGTCGCGGATGGTGATGCGCGCATCGTTCAACGCCGACTTCACGGTGTAGACCGAGACGCCGAAGGGCGGCGTCAGCAGGCCGATCTCCACCGCCACCACGGTGACCACGCCAAACCACACCACGTCCATGCCGAAGCTGCGCGCGATCGGCAGCACGATGGGCAGCATGATCAGCATGATGGACACCGAGTCGATGATGCAACCCAGCGCCACCACGATCGCCACGTAGGCGCCAATGAAGCCCCACGGTCCCAGTCCCAGGTGAGTGATGCCCTCCGTCACGGCCGCCGGCATGCCGGTCAGCGCCAGCATGCGGCTGTAGAGCATGGCCGAGATGATGAGGAACAGCACCGACACCGAGACGTAGCCGGTCTCCACCAGCACGTTCCACAGCTTGGCCCAGGTGAGGCGTCGGCGCGCCAGCGCGATCACCAGTGCACCGGCCGCGCCCACGGCGCCGGCCTCGGTGGGCGTGAACAGCCCGCCGTACAGGCCACCCAGCACCAGCAGGATCAGGATCAGGATCGGGATGAACTTGATCATGGCGCTGCGCCAGGTTTCCTGCGGCTCGTCCCGCACCGCATCCGACGCCCCGGGCACCAGGATCATGGCCGGGCGCAGGTAGGCCATGCCGACGATCAGCACCGCAAAGCCAAGCGCCAGCACAATGCCCGGGATGACGCCGGCAATGAACATGCGGCCGATCGATTCCTCGGCCAGCACACCGTAGATGATCATCAGCAGCGAAGGCGGAATCAACATGCCCAGCACCGAGGAACCCGCCACCACGCCGACGGCAAAGCGCGCCGTGTAGCCGTGGCGCATCATCTCCGGCACGGCCACCTTGGTGAACACCGAGGCCGAGGCGATGGAGATGCCGGTGATGGCGGCAAACACCGCGTTGGCCCCCACCGTGGCCAGCCCCAGGCCGCCGCGGATGCGCCGCATCAGCCACTGGAACACATCGAACGTGTCGCGCCCCACCCCCGAGACGCTGACCAGCATGCCCATCAGCACAAAGAGCGGGATGACGCCAAAGAGGTAGTCGCGGATGGCGTCGTTGGCCGAAGCGGCGACGAAGCGTGCCGCCACCTCCGGGCTCTTGACCAGCCACACGCTGAGGAAGGAGGTGACGATCAACGCCACGCCGATGTGCATGCCGAAGTAGATGCCGGCCAGCATCAGCACGATGGCCAGCGCACCGATCTGCAAGTCAGTCATGGTTGGACTCCCGCCAGTCCTGCACCGTCAGCAGCACGTACTGCAGCGCCGCCAGCACCGCTCCCAGCAGCACCACCGCGCGCATCGGCCAGGTCGGGAAGGTGAAGACGCCTTCCACCCCGAAAAACTCGCTGTCGTCCCAGGCGCGCGCCAGCAGCGGCCAGGTGGCGTAGGCAATCACGCCGCAGGCAAAGATGCCGGCCAGCGAAAACAGCGCGCGCAGCCGCTTGCCGGCACGCGGCCGGCGCTGGATGAAGGGGTCGATGAACAGGTCGGCCCGCGACATGCGGCCGTGGCGCAGCGTGGCCGGCAACTGCAGGAAGACGATGACCACGATGCTGGTGGCCACCAGCTCGGCCACGCCGTCCAGCGGGTGGTTGATCAGGTTGCGCAGCAGCACGTCGGCACACATCAGGACCATCACCAGGCCAATCACCACCGAACCGGCGGCATTGAGCCCGTCGACCAGCCGGCCGAACAGGCTGCTCGGCGCCGCCGGTGCCGGCGCGGCTTCAAGATCGGTATTCGCTTCGTAAGACATGAATTACTTCAGCTCCCGATCCCAGTCGCGCGCGGGTTTGACGCCGCGCTTGCGCAGCGCGTCCATGTAGGTCTTGACGATCTCCTTGGCCGGGCCCTTGCTGGCGTTGGCCTTGGCCCAGTCGGCGGCCAGGTTGGGCATGGTCTGCACCCACTTCTCGCGTTCGCCGCCGCTCAGGTTGGTCAGGCGCACCGCGGGCGTCTGGTTGGCGCCGCGCTCCACCATGGTCTTGAGCGCGCCTTCGTAGCGCTGCATCAGCGTCTCACCCAGCGCCTTGGAATACTCCTTGCCCACGTCCTTGACGATCTTCTGCACCTCGGGCGGCAGCTTGCTGTAGCTGTCCTTGTTCATGGCCATGCCGCCGATGTAGAGCGCGCCGATGTTCACCGTGGTGATGTAGGGCGCCACCTCGTAGATCTTGTTGGGCAGGATGCCGGTGGCAATGGAGATGGTGCCTTCGCTCACGCCGCTCTGGATGTCGGTGTAGTAGCTGGTGAGCGAGCCGTCCACCGGCACCGCGCCCGAGCCCTTGAGCCACAAGCCGATGGAACCGGGCGCCGAGATCTTGCGGCCCTTCAGATCGGCATAGGTGGCGATCGGGTTCTTGGTGAACAGATGGTAGGTGTCCACGCCGGTGGCGCCGAGGAACACCATGTTGTTCTTGTCCCATTCCTTCTGCAGCGCCGGCACCTTTTCGTTCATCTCGTTGGCCACGTCGAGGATGATGCGCACGTCGTCGGTGGTGAAGGGCGTCACGGTGCCGAACTGCGACAGCGGCATCTTGGCCGCCTCCAGGTTGTGGAACACCCAGCCGATGTCGGTCACGCCCTGCTCCACGCTGGTGAGCGTGGCGTTCATCTTGTAGAGCTGGCCGCCGTAGGCCTCGCGCCATTCGATCTTGTAGCCCTTGTTCAGCGCTGCCACCCGCTTGTTGACCTCGGGCACGAACAGCGTGCTCATCAGCCCCACCCAGGGCAGCACCACCGGGTGGCTGGAGGCGATGGTCAGCTTGAAAGTCTGCTGCGCCTGCGCCGGCAGCACCGCCGCCGTCGACAGCGCCACGCCCAGTGTGGTGGCCAGGGCGGTTTTCATCATCAGTCGCTTGCTCATGCTTGTCTCCTTGTCTGTTTGTGGAAGCAGTCTCACTGGCAAAAAATCATTTCTCGGGGTTGAGCACGAAGTCGTACTCCAGCAGGTAGGTGCCATCGGGCTGTCTCACCCAGTCCTTCACCAGCGACTGGCGCACGCCGAACACGGCGTCGGAGTCGAGGTACTGGTCGCCGTCTCGGAACACGTGGGTAATCAGCGTCTCGTAGCCGTCGGCCTTGATCATGAAGTGCAGGTGTGCCGGGCGCCAGGGGTGGTTCTTGCTGGCGCGCAACATCTCGCCCACCGGGCCGTCGGTGGGAATGGGGTAGGCCTCGGCGCGGATGCTGCGGAAGTGGAACTTGCCGTCCAACCCGGACTTGAGCACACCGCGCGCCTGCGCATGGGCGAGGTGGGCGTACTGCACGTCGTAGTTGCCATCGGCATCGGCCTGCCAGACCTCCACCGTCGCATGCGGCACCGGCTCGCCGTTCAGGCCGCGCACCGTGCCGCGCACCACGCAGGGCTCGCCCTGCGCGCCGTTAGCCACATCCTCGCCATGGTCGTAGTGCGGCGCGCCTTCCACGTAGAAGGGGCCGAAGACGGTGGATTCGGTGCAGCCGGCCGGCTTCTTGTTGTTCTGCGCCACCACCAGCATGGACAGGCCCAGCGTGTCCGACAGCAGGATGAACTCCTGCCGTGTGTCGGTACACATGTGGCCGGTGCGGGTCAGGAAGTCGATGCCCTTGAACCACTCCTCCTCGGTCAGCTTGGTCTCGCGCGCAAAGGCGTGCAGATGCTGCACCAGGCTGGTCAGGATCTCCTTCAGCCGCGGATCGGGCGTCTTGGAAAAGCGCTCGATCACCGCCTGGGTGATGGTGTCCTCATTCAGGTTGCGCATCGTGTTTGTCTCCTCTACGGGTTCTCGCTAGCGGACAAACTGTAGAAGTCCGCCACAATTTGCGAAAGAGCGCTGCCGTAAATGACTTTTCCGCGCAGCGAAAAAAACAGGAGACTGCGGTGGACCGCTGGACGGAACTGGAACTGTTTGTGCAGGTGGCTGAAACCGGCAGCCTGAGCCGAGCCGCCGAGGCGCTGGACCTCTCCAACGCGGCGGCCAGCCGGCACCTGCAGGCGCTGGAAGACCGGCTGGGTGCCCGCCTGGTGGAGCGCAACACCCGCCGCCTGTACCTGACCGACACCGGCCAGGAGTTCTTCAGCCGCGCCAAGACCGTGCTGGCCGACCTGAAGGACGCCGAAGACGCGGTGAACGCCAGCACCCTCAACCCCACGGGCACGCTGCGCATCACCGCCTCGCTGTCATTTGCCATGCACCACGTGGCGCCGCTCCTGCGCGAGTACACCCAGCGCTACCCCAACGTCACGGTGCACGTGGAAGCCGCCAACCGCTACCTGGACATCATCGACAACAACATCGACGTGGCCATCCGCACGCGCGAGTTCGAGCCGGACTCCAACATCACCATCCGCCGCCTGGGGCAGACGCGCCGCATTCTGGCCGCTGCGCCGCGCTACCTGGCCAAACACGGCCGGCCCAAGACGCTGGAAGACCTGGCGCAGCACAAGCTGCTGATCTACACCCACGCCAACAATCCCAACGAGCTGCGCTTCACGCGCGACGGCCAGACCACCACGCTGTCGGTGAAGGGCCTGCTGGAATCGAACGACGGGCAGATCCTGCGTGCCGCCGCGCTGGACGGCATGGGCATCCTGGTGCAGCCCACCTACATCCTGTACGACGACATGGTGGCAGGCCGCCTGGTGCCGGTGCTGGACGACTGGGACCTGCCGCGCCTGACCGTCAACCTGGCCTACCCCAGCCGCAAGCACCTGTCAGCCAAGGTGCGCACCTTCATCGACTTCATGGCCGAGCACTTTGCGAAGATGAACTACGAGCAGAAGTGGACGGGAAGGTTTGGGGTGGATTGAGGAAGGGGCTGGATTCGGCCAGGAGCGGTCTCACGCATTTGCAGTAAAGGGACATCTCTTTCTGGGGCGACTCTGCATGGGCGGAAAAAAACCGGTTTGAGAAAACCGGTTTTCATGAGATGTCGCAGGCCTCAGTAGCGGCCGCCGCCGTAGCCACCCGTGCCATAGCCGACGTCCGTGCGATTTGATGCGCGGTAGCCCGTGGAATTGTGAGCACCGGAAGTGCCACGATCCTCGCGCGGCCGGGCCGCGTTGACAACGATAGTGCGTCCATCGACGGACATGCCATGTAATGCGCTGATTGCAGCCTGGGCATGCTCGACCGAGGTCATTTCCACAAAGCCGAAACCTTTGGATTGGCCCGTGTCGCGGTCCATCATCACCTTCGCTGAGGAAACGCTGCCGAACTCAGCGAAGTTGCTTTTTAGGCTTGCATCGGTGACGGAATAGGGCAGGTTGCCGACGTAAATTTTGTTGCTCATTTGGAGCCTTTCAGAAAGAGTGCGTGGCAGCTCTAGCAAGCCACGCGAATTGGCCGATGCGCATGCATCGCGCCAAAGAATGCCTGAACCACTGATGGATCAAGACAAGGCAGGACCATGGTTGTCAATTAGCAACCAGCCCAGCGTGAGTGCCACCAACCGAGCCGCGACAGGACAGACATGCAGTCTGTTCATGCTGTAGTTCTTGCGGAGCAGGCCTAGTCCATGACCGCTTGAAACAGTGACCATGGAACGGTAGTTACCGCACTCGGTAGCCTGCGGTCTCGGGGAAACCCAAAAATCGCCAATCGCAATGGTTGACGGCGGATATGGTTGTCTAGCTTCGAAGGGTGTGTGCATCCAGAGTTTCAGATGTTCTTGTGAAGAACTTTTTGCGTAGAGCCAAGGAGGCCAGGGTTGATTCAGGCCAGGCTGCGGATATTGGAAGCTTGAGGGCCTTTTTGGCCCTGCGTCACCTCGAACTCCACGCTTTGGTTTTCAGTCAGCGTCTTGAAACCACTGCCCTGGATTTCCTTGAAGTGAGCGAAGAGATCTTTGCCACCATCGGCCGGGGCGATGAAGCCAAAGCCTTTGCTTTCGTTGAACCATTTCACGGTTCCGGTTTGAGTTGTCATGTTGAATTCCTTTCAGACTGACAGACGCGAAAGTGCGTCAAAAAAATAGGGGAAAAAATGTGGACGGCGCCCGATGGGGGTCAGGCCGCCAGCGCCAAGTCGTTGGACTCGTAGTTGCCCATGGCCCGCGCATAGATCAGCGCACCTTCTACGCTGGTAAACGTGGGCACATAGATACTGACGCGGTCATGGGTGGAGGAGCCTTGTCCTCGCTTGATGGACAGCCCAGCCTTGTAGCGGCCGTCCTCTGCGAGGCGGCTGAAGGGGGTGAATAGCAGCTTTCCGATGCGGAAAGACTCTTGTGTCGTGGAAGACATGAATGCCAACTTTCTCGTGCCGAGCGCCAGCACTTGCCACCGTGCCCATGGATGGGCGCCGTTTGCGGCAATAGGGTGCGCGGCCTGTTGAGCTTGCCAGGGGGAGAGTGACCACCAGAGCAACCCGTGCGTCATGCAGGGTCGGTGGCTGAGAAGAGGACGGCTGATTGTTGCCGTGAGCTAGAGTCAAACTGTCTGTGGCCAGCAAGCGAAAGCCACAAACGAGTCGACTCTAACACAGATTTTTCAAAATATGAAATTTTTGTGCGTCAAGGCTGGCGTCACGTTTACTTCAGGATGCGGTCGTCGCCCGGCACGACTCCAATGTCAGCTGCCCAGATGTAATTCGCCGTCGATGGCCGCAAGTTTTCCTACCCATTAACTCCGCGGCCTCACCCCCTCAAACGCATCCTGAAACAGCTGCCGGATCGCCACCCGCTCCAGCGCCCGGGGGTTGGGGTACTGGTTCTGCAAGGCGATGTCGCAGGCCTTGTCCAGGTCGGCCTCTTTCATGCCGATGTCTTTCAGCGCCACCGGTGCGCCGTTGTCTTTGGCCAGGTCGTACACCGCTTGTGCCGCACTGGCGCCACCTAGGGCGCGCGCGATGCGTGCCATGGCCTGCGGTGCCGCCGCGGCGTTGTAGGCCAGCGCGTGCGGCAGCACGATGGTGTGCGTCTCGGCGTGCGGCAGGTTGAAGCTGCCGCCCAGCGTGTGGCAGAGCTTGTGGTGCAGCCCCATGCCGATGTGGCCGAGCACGGTGCCGCAGAGCCAGGCGCCGTAGAGCGCGTCGGACCGGGCCTCCATGTTGTTTGCTTCTTTTTTGATAGCAGGCAGCGCCCGCCCGATGGCGCGAATGCCCTCTTCGGCCATCAAGTCCATGATGGGGTTGCTGTCCACCGCGTACAGACCTTCGGCGGCATGGGCAATGGCGTTGATGCCACTGGTGACGCTCAAGGCCACCGGCAAACTCAAGGTGAGTTCGGGGTCGTAGATCACGGTGCGCGGCAGCACGCGCAGGTCGCGCCCGGTTTTCTTCAGACCGGCTTCGGTGATGCCGTAGATCGGCGTCATCTCGGAGCCGGCGTAGGTGGTGGGAATGGCAAGGATGGGCAGGCCGGCGTCGAGCGCAATGGCCTTGCCCAGACCGGTGGTGGAGCCGCCGCCGATGGCCACCGCGCAGTCAGCCCCTAGTGTCCGTGCCAGTTCGCGCGCTTCGCGCGCGGTCTCGATCGGCACGTGCATGACGGCGCGGTCGAACACGCCCGCCGCGCGCGGGCCCAGGAGCGTGGCCACCATCTCGGCCGAGCCACGCTGCTCGGGGGTGGAGAGCACCAGCGCTTTTTTCGCCCCCAGCGCATCGATTTCCTTCCCCAGTTGCGAGAGCGAACCGGCGCCGAAGACGACGCGGGCCGGTTGGGCGGTGTAGACAAACGGTTTCACGACAAACTCCCGTGCGAAACAAACATCGGCAGCGCCACTGATCTGGCACAGAGGGTCTTATGCGGGGAACGCCGTGGAACCGGCTTTGCCGGGCCACTGGCGTTGCCCCCTCGAGGGGGGTGGCGCAGCGAACGCAGTGAGTGCAGCCTGGGGGTGTTCATGATATTCCCGCGCCGCGCTCCACCACCTTGATGATGGCGGCGTAGTCCTCCAGCGCATCGCCTTGCGCCACCGCGGCGCACATGAGCTGGTGCGTCATGGCGGTCTGGGTCAGCGGCACATCACAGGCCTCGCCCGCGTTGAGGATGAGGTCGAGGTCCTTGATCATCTGCTCCACGGTGAAGGTGGGCGTGAAGTCGCGCTCGGCGAGCTGCACCGCCTTGGCCTTGACGATGGGCGAGGCCACCGCGCTGGCCGTGAGCACCTGCCACATGTCACGCCAGTCCAGCCCGCCCTTGCGCCCGAGCGTCAGCGCCTCGGCCAGCATGGCGCTGGTCTGCGCGATCATGAGGTTGACCACCAGCTTCATCAGGCGCGCCTGCTCGCCTTCGCCCAGGTAGAACTGGCTGGGGCCGAAGGCGCGAAGCAAGGGCAGCACGGTGGTGTACGCGGCCCGCGGGCCGGAGGCCATGACGGTGAGCTGCGCGGCCTCGGCCATCTTGTTGTTGCCGGAGACGGTGCAGCGCAGGTAAAGCACGCCCTTGGCCGCCAGCGCCTGCGCCGCCTCGGCCGAGGCCTGCAGCGACACGGTGCTGGTGTCCACATAGATGGCGCCAACGTGGGCATGGGCCGCCACCTGCGCCGCCACGGCCAGCAGGGCGTCGTCGTTCGGCAGGGACGACAGCACCACCTCGGCCGCGGCCAGGGCAGCCGCCGGGCTGGTGCTGACGGCCAGCCCCTGGGCGCCCGCCAGCTGGCAACGCGCCGTGCTGGGGTCGCTTACCGACACGCTGTGGCCGGCGGCGGCCAGATGGCGCGCCATGGGCAGGCCCATCTTGCCGACGCCGATGACATGGACTTTCATCCTCATTGCGCCTTCAGGTTGGCGGCCTTGACGATGCGCGCGGCCACGTCCATCTCGCTCTTGATGTAGGCGTTGAAGGCGTCCGGGCTCATGGTGAAGGCTTCGGCGCCGAGCTTGGCCATGCGCTCCTTGAGTTCGGGCGTGGCCAAGGCCTTGAGCGCTTCCTCGTGCAGCTTCTTCACCACCGCGGCCGGGGTG
>CALRMF020000012.1:0-23003 GCA_943369035.1 Curvibacter sp. AEP1-3 | reverse complement strand
GGCTTGACGGGCACGGCCACGCGACATGCCGTCCACGATTTCTGGAGACCTCATGAGCGACACCTCTTCCAACGAATTGCTGATTGAACAGCGCGGCCCGGTGCTGTGGCTCACCATCAACCGTGAGGCGCGCCGCAACGCCGTCAGTCATGGCGTGCTGGCCGCCTTGGCCCAGGCCATCACGGCCGCGCAGGACCAGCGTGATCTGCGAGCCATCGTTCTCACCGGCGCGGGCGAGAAGGCGTTCTGCGCCGGCGCCGACCTGCAGGCCAGCCAGGCCTTCACCACCGACTACTCCGAGCCGCAGGGCCATGTGGCGCGCGTGCTGCGAGCGGCCAAGGCCAGCAACGTGCCGCTGATCGCGCGCGTCAACGGCGCCTGCATGGCCGGTGGCATGGGCCTCCTGAGCATGTGCGACCTGGCGGTGGCGGCACGCCACGCCGTCTTCGGCCTGCCGGAGGTGAAGGTGGGCGTGTTCCCGGCCCAGGTGCTGAGCGTGATGCAGCACCTGATCCCGCGCCGCAAGCTGGCCGAGATGTGCCTGACCGGCGAGCCCCTCAGCTCGGCCGAAGCGCTGGAACTGGGCCTGGTGAACTACGTCGACGACGACCTCGATGGCAAGCTGCAGTGGCTGCTTGACCGCCTGCTCGACAAGTCGCCGGCGGCCATCCGCCGCGGCCTCTACACCATGAAGCGCATCGAGGCCATGAGCTTCGAGGAATCAATGGCCTTCACCGAAAGCCAGATCGCCCTCTTCACGCTGACCGAGGATGCCAAGGAGGGCCAGGCCGCCTTCCAGGCCAAGCGCGCACCGCAGTGGCCGGGCCGCTGACGGTTTGCAGCCGCGCGGCAAGCGGCACTTGACCTTGATGCACATCAAGGTCGGCGATGTCGGCCGGCGTAGCATGCCCTGCACCACAACGTCAGGGAGCACGCCATGTCATCCAGTCCTGTCGCGGCCGGCACTGCCAAGCCGGCCACCCATGAAGCCGTCAACCCGCTCGGGCTGATCGCCGCCCTCGTCGCGTTGATCGCCGTCATGCTGCTGCCACGGCCGGAGGCGCTGCCCGTGGCCGGGCAGATCATGTTGGCGCTGCTGCTGTTCTCCGTCATCCTGTGGGCCACTGAAGCGGTGGACTACGCCATCAGCGCCGTGCTGATCACCGCGCTGATGGCCTTCCTGCTCGGCACCGCGCCCAATGCGACCAAGCCGGAAGCCGTGCTGGGTACCGGGCCGGCGCTCACGCTGGCGCTGGGCGGCTTCGCCAACACGGCGCTGGCCCTCGTCGCCGCGGCCTGTTTCCTGTCGGCGGCCATGACCATCACCGGGCTGGACAAGCGCATCGCGCTCTTCATCCTCTCCCGGGTCGGCGCACGCACCAACCGCGTGCTGATCGGCGCCATCCTGGTGGGCATCGTGCTGTCGTTTCTGGTGCCGTCCACCACGGCGCGCGTGGCCTGCCTGGTGCCCATCATCATGGGCATCATCCTGGCCTTCGGCGTCGACCAGCGCTCGCGCTTTGCCGGCCTGCTGATGATCGCCACCGCGCAGGCGGCGTCGATCTGGAACGTGGGCGTGAAGACCGCAGCGGCGCAGAACATGGTGGCCATCGGCTTCATCGAGAAAACCTTCAAGGAAACCATCACCTGGGGCGACTGGCTGGTGGCCGCCGCACCCTGGTCCATCCTGATGTCGGTCGCGCTCTACTTCGTGATGCTCAAGATGATGCCGCCCGAAACCGACGAGATCGCCGGCGGCAAGGAAGCCATCCACCAGGCCCTGCACGAGCTCGGGCCGATGAGCGGCGCCGAGAAGAAGCTGCTGCTCATCACCCTCACACTGCTGGGTTTCTGGGCCACCGAGAAGGTGCTGCACCCCTTCGACACCTCGTCCACGACGATTGCCGCCATCGCCCTGCTGTTCACGCCCGGCATCGGCGTCATGGGCTGGAAGCAGGCGCAGTCCAAGATTCCATGGGGCACCATCGTGCTGTTCGGCACCGGCATCAGCTTGGGCACGGCACTGCTGCAGACCAAGGCCGCCGCCTGGCTGGCCAATGTGATCGTGGCCAACCTCGGCCTGGCCGGCGCCTCGGCCTTCATGATCCTCGCGCTGCTGTCGCTGTTCCTGATCGTGGTGCACCTGGGCTTTGCCAGCGCCACCGCGCTCGCCTCCGCCATGATCCCGATCATGATCAGCGTGCTGCAGCAGATCGCCGGCGCACCCGGCGCAGCACCGATGAACCTGGTGGGCATGACCATGCTGCTGCAGTTCGTGGTCAGCTTCGGCTTCATCCTGCCGGTGAACGCGCCACAGAACATGGTGGCCTTCGGCACCGACACCTTCACCGTGAAGGACTTCGTGCGCACCGGCCTGGTGTTGACGGTGATCGGCTATGGGCTGGTGCTGCTGCTGGGTGCGACCTACTGGCCCTGGATGGGCTACATGACGAAGTAGCGCGTCAGCGCCAGACCTGTTCCAGCGCTGCCCAGGCGCTGGCGATCACCGGGTCATCGCGACGCGCCTGCAGGCAGACGAAGCACAGCCGGCAATCCAGGCTCACCTTGTCGGCGATCACCAGGCCGCGTGCCTGCGCCTCGTTCATGGCGATGGTGTCGCGCACCAGCGAGAGCCCGACGCCGGAGCGCACCAGGTCCAGCATGGACGCTTCCTGGTCCACCAGCGCCACCTGCCGCGGCTGCAGACCCAGCGGCGCATACACGCTGGCCAGCAGGCGGTGGTGCGCCGAAGCCGGCGGCGTGGCGATCCACGGCAGTGCGGCCAGCGCCTTCCAGTCACGCCCCTGCACCTGCTCGCCCCAGCCGGCCGGTGCGAGCACACGGTAGGTGAAGTGCGACAACACCTTGGCTTCAAAAAGAGGAGCGCCTGGCGCTGGATGAACAAGGGACAAGGCCACTTTGGGCTCCGCATCGTCCGGCAAGCCCAGGTAGAAGCCCACATCCAGCTCACCGCGCGCAATGCGCTCCAGCACCTCGCCGCTCATGCCCTGGCGCAACTCGGTCTCGATCTGCGGCGCCGTCTCTACCAGTTCCTTGAGGAAGGCGCCCAGGCGGATGAACTCCGGGTCGAGGATGGTGCCGATGCGCAGGCGTCCACGCACCGTGCTGTGCAGGCGCAGCGCCGCCTGGCCGAAATCGGCCAGCGCGGCCAATGCACGCTCGGCCTGCGGCAGCAGCGCAGCGCCATCGGCCGTCAGCGCCAGCCCGTGCGGGGTGCGCGTAAAAAGCGTCAGACCCGTGGTCTCAGCCAGCGCCTTGAGCTGCAGGCTGACGGCGGGTTGGCTCAGGTGCAGGCGCTCCGCCGCGCGCGAGACCTTGCCTTCGCGCGCCACGGCCACGAAGGCGCGCAGAAGCTGGGGGTCGGCAGGGGTAGTCATATTTGTGAAATTTATATCACCGTTTTGACGAAATCATTGGTAAAGCACCCATCTTTCCGTGACACTATTCACCTTCCGAGGATGACACACCATGAGCATTGCAAATATTGACCACTACATCGCCGGCCAAGTGGTCGCCGGCACCTCCGGCCGCCACCAGGATGTCTACAACCCCGCCACCGGGGCCGTCAGCGGCCGTACCGCGCTGGCGAGCGCCGCCGAGGTCGGCAAGGCCGTGGCCGCCGCACAGGCCGCGTTTCCCGCCTGGGCCGACACCTCGCCGCTGCGCCGCGCGCGCATCATGTTCAAGTTCCTGGAACTGCTGAACCACCACCGCGACGACCTGGCACGCCTGATCACGGCCGAGCACGGCAAGGTGTTCACCGACGCCCAGGGCGAGGTGACGCGCGGCATCGAGATCGTCGAGTTCGCCACCGGCATTCCGCAGCTGCTCAAGGGTGATTTCACCGAGCAGGTCTCCACCGGCATGGACAACTGGACCATGCGGCAGCCGCTGGGGGTGGTGGCCGGCATCACGCCCTTCAACTTCCCGGTCATGGTACCGATGTGGATGTTCCCGGTGGCGATTGCCTGCGGCAACACCTTCGTGCTCAAGCCCAGCCCGATCGACCCCAGCCCCTCGCTCTTCATGGCCGAGCTGCTGAAGAAAGCCGGCCTGCCCGACGGCGTGTTCAACGTGGTGCAAGGCGACAAGGAAGCCGTGGACGCGCTGCTGGTGCACCCGGACGTGAAGGCGGTGAGCTTCGTCGGCTCGACGCCGATTGCCAACTACATCTACGAGACCGGTGCCCACCACGGCAAGCGCGTGCAGGCCCTGGGCGGCGCCAAGAACCACATGGTGGTCATGCCCGACGCCGACCTGGACCAGGCGGTGGACGGCCTGATCGGCGCGGCCTACGGCTCGGCCGGCGAGCGCTGCATGGCGATCTCGGTGGGTGTGCTGGTGGGCGACGTGGCCGACAAGATCATGCCCAAGCTGATCGAGCGCGCGAAGGCGCTCAAGGTCAAGAACGGCATGGAGCTGGACGCCGAGATGGGCCCCATCGTCACCGGCCTTGCGCACCAGCGCATCACCGGCTACATCGAGTCGGGCGTCCAGGAGGGCGCCCAGCTGCTGGTCGACGGCCGCAGCTTCAAGGGCTCCTCCGCCGGCGCCGGCTGCGCGCACGGCTTCTGGCTCGGCGGCACGCTGTTCGACCACGTGACGCCCGAGATGAAGATCTACAAGGAAGAGATCTTCGGCCCGGTACTGTCCTGCGTGCGCGTGCCGGACTTTGCCACCGCCGTAAAGCTGATCAACGACCACGAATTCGGCAATGGCGTCTCCTGCTACACGCGCGACGGCCACGCGGCACGCGAGTTTGCCCGCCGCATCCAGGTCGGCATGGTGGGCATCAACGTGCCGATTCCCGTGCCCATGGCCTGGCACGGCTTTGGCGGCTGGAAGAAGTCGCTCTTTGGCGACATGCACGCCTATGGTGAGGAAGGCGTGCGCTTCTACACCAAGCAGAAGAGCGTGATGCAGCGCTGGCCGGAAAGCATCGGCAAGGGCGCCGAGTTCGCCATGCCGACGAGCAAGTGAAGCCCCCCCTGAGTCGGCCTAGCGGCCGCCTTCCCCCCACAGGGGGGACGTCACCAGCGGCCCGGCAAAGCCGGTTCCGCGGTGGCCCGCGGCGAAAGCCCTCCACGCACTGACTGACATGGCCGGGAGACAAAAACAATGAGCGAGACCCAGTTCGACTACATCATCATCGGCGCCGGCACCGCCGGCTGCCTGCTGGCCAACCGGCTCAGCATGGACGCGAGCAAGCGCGTGCTGCTGATCGAGGCGGGGCGCCGTGATGACTACCACTGGATCCACATCCCGGTCGGCTACCTGCACTGCATCGGCAACCCGCGCACTGACTGGCTGTACCAGACCGAGCCGGACCCCGGGCTCAATGGCCGCTCGCTGCGCTACCCGCGCGGCAAGGTACTGGGGGGCTGTTCCAGCATCAACGGCATGATCTACATGCGCGGCCAGTCACGTGACTACGACCAGTGGGCGCAGATCACCGGCGATGACAGCTGGCGCTGGGAGCAGGTGCTGCCCTATTTCAAGCACCATGAAGACTATTACAAGGGCGCCGATGCGCTGCACGGCGCCAAGGGTGTGGCCACCGAGCTGCTCGGGCCGCAGCAGCCCAAGGACCACTACCGCACGCTGATGCGCCACCACCAGACCGGCGGCGAATGGCGCATCGAGAAGCAGCGCCTGCGTTGGGACGTGCTCGATGCCTTTGCCCAGGCGGCGGTCCAGGCCGGCATCCCGGCCAGCGACGACTTCAACCGCGGCACCAACGAAGGCGTGGGCTACTTCGAAGTCAACCAGAAACAGGGCTGGCGCTGGAACACGGCCAAGGCCTTCCTGCGCCCCACCTGCTACGGCCGGCCCAACTTCGAGATGTGGACCATGGCGCAGGTGGCGCGCCTGGTGGTGGAACCAGATGCCGACGGCCAGCTGCGCTGCAGCGGCGTGCAGGTATGGGACGGCCAGCAGATGGTCACCGCCACCGCCGAACGCGAAGTGGTGCTGAGCGCCGGCAGCGTCGGCTCGACGCAGATCCTGCAGCTTTCGGGCATCGGCCCGGCCGACTTGCTGCAGCAACGTGGCGTGCCCGTGGTACACGCACTGCCGGGCGTGGGCGCCAACCTGCAGGACCACCTGCAGATCCGCTCCGTCTACAAGGTGCAGGGCGTCAAGACGCTCAACACCATGGCCAACAGCCTGTGGGGCAAGGCCATGATCGGGCTGGAGTACGCGTTCAAGCGCAGCGGCCCGATGAGCATGGCGCCCTCGCAGTTGGGCGCTTTCACCCGCAGCGACCCCTCGCAGCCCTGGCCCAACATCGAATACCACGTGCAACCGTTGTCGCTCGATGCCTTCGGCGAGCCGCTGCACAGCTTCAACGCGTTCACGGCCAGCGTCTGCAACCTCAATCCCACCAGCCGTGGCAGCGTCCAGATCCGCAGCAACCGGTTCGAGGATGCGCCGGCCATCGCCCCCAACTACCTGAGCACCGCGGAAGACCGCAAGGTGGCGGCCGATTCACTGCGTGTGACGCGCCGCATCGTCACCCAGCCGGCGCTGGCAAAGTATCAGCCAGAGGAATGGAAGCCGGGTACGCAATACCAGAGCGATGAAGACCTGGCGCGCCTGGCCGGTGACATTGCCACCACCATCTTCCACCCGGTCGGCACCACGCGCATGGGCCGCGCCGATGACCCGATGGCCGTGGTCGATTCGCAGCTGCGCGTACGCGGCGTCCGCGGCCTGCGCGTGGCCGATGCCGGTGTCATGCCCACCATCACCAGCGGTAACACCAACTCGCCCACGCTGATGATTGCCGAGAAAGCGGCGCACTGGATCCTGCAGGATGCGATGAAGTGATCGATTTGATAGAAAGCCGAAACACGACAAGCGGGAAAACCCGGGGGCTTGGGGGTTAGCAAGCACAGTACACTGCGTCCACTCGCAAGCGGGCCTTCGGCTACGCAAGAGAGGAGCCGAGGAAGACACGCACGAACTCGAATCACATTGGCCCATCCAGAGCAGATGGAACTCGCAAGGCACCGGAAACCCGGTGCCTTTTTTTATTTCCAGGCCAAATTGGCCTCTGCTCGGCATCCCATAAGCGCAGGCCGCTCCTGATTCGATAGCATGCTGCAGCCCCGAGGTGGACTGCAGGCGGATGCGACAATGCCGACATGGATCTTCTGCTGGTGTCGCTGGCCTCGCTGCTGGCCGGTTTTGTCGATGCGATCGTGGGCGGCGGCGGGCTGATCCTGCTGCCGGCGCTGTTCGCCACCTACCCCGGCGCCCACGCGGCCAGCCTGCTCGGCACCAACAAGTCGGCTTCGGTCTGGGGCACGGCCTTCGCCTCGGTGCAGTACGCGCGCCGGGTCGAGATGCGCTGGGGCGCGCTGCTGCCGGCCATCGCGCTGAGTTTCCTCGGCTCCTTCGCCGGCGCCTGGGTGGTCACCCTGGTGTCGCCGCAGTACCTGCGCAAGCTCCTGCCGCTGATCCTGCTGGCGGTGCTGCTGTATACGCTGGCGCGCAAGGAGCTGGGGCGCACCCACGCACCGCGGTTTGCCGGCCGTCAGGAGCTGCTGGCCGCTGGCAGCGTGGGCCTGCTGATCGGCTTCTACGACGGCTTCTTCGGCCCCGGCACCGGCAGCTTCTTCGTCTTCCTGCTGGTGCGCTGGCTGGGCTACGACTTCCTGCACGCCTCGGCCGGCGCCAAGCTGCTGAACCTGGCCAGCAATGTGGCGGCCATCATCCTGTTCTCGCTCAAGGGCTATGTCTGGTGGCACTTTGCGCTGCCGCTGGCGGTGGCCAATGTGGCCGGCAGCCTGCTGGGCACGCGCCTGGCGCTCAAGCACGGCGCCGGCTTCGTGCGCGGCGTGTTCCTTGTGGTCGTCAGTGCGCTGATCCTGAAGACCGGCTTTGACGCCTTCGTGCGTCAGGGTTGAGCAGGCGGGGCCGGCGCCGCGGCCGCCTGGGCCTGTGCGATCTGCGCCGCAAAGCGCTTGGGCGGCCACGCCACCTCAGCCGCCGCACGCGGCTTGCCGATCGGCGCAGCCGCGCGGCCGAGCTTGACCGCTGCCAGGTCTTCCTCGCTCGGGTACTGGCCGAGCAGCCAGTAGTCGAACACCCGACGCGCGATCGGCGCCGCATGCTCGGCACCGAAACCCGCGTTCTCCACCACCACCGCCAGCGCGATCTTCGGGTCGTCGGCCGGGGCGAAGGCCATGTACAGCGCGTGGTCGCGCTGGTGCTCTTCCATCTTGGCGGCGTTGTACTTTTCCTTCTGGCCGATGGTCACCGCCTGCGCGGTACCGGTCTTGCCGCCACTGAGGTACCCGGCACCGGCGAACACCCGCGTCGAGGTGCCTTCCTGCGTCACACCGACCAGCGCACGGCGGATGACCTCCACGTGCTCGGGCTTGAAGCCCAGGTCCTGCGCCGGCTTCGGCGGCACCGGCACGCGGGCGTGGCTGACGGCGTCCTGCGTGGCAATCACCAGCTGCGGCGTGTGCTTGATGCCGCCGTTGACCAGCGTGGCCGTGGCCGAGGCCAGCTGCAGCATGGTGAAGGTGTTGTAGCCCTGGCCGATGCCGAGCGAGATGGTCTCGCCCGCGTACCACTTCTGCTGCTCCGGCTTCTTGTAGGTCTTGCGCTTCCAGGCCTGGCTGGGCAGCACGCCACGCACCTCGCCCTGGATGTCGATGCCGGTGTACTGGCCGAAGCCCAGCGGCGCCATGAAGTCATGGATGGCGTCAACGCCGAGCTCGTTGGCCAGCGAGTAGTAGTACACGTTGCTGGACTTGACGATGCTGCGGTACATGTCCACCGGCCCCAGGCCGTGGTCGCCATGGCTGCGAAAGACGTGCCCACCGAAGGTCCAGGAGCCGGCGTCGTTGACGATGGCACTGGGGGAGCGCTTGCCGGTCTGCAGCGCGGCCATGGCCATGAAGGGCTTGTAGGTCGAGCCGGGCGGGTAGGTACCGCGCAGCGCGCGATTCAGCAGCGGCTTGTTGATGGACTCGTTGAGCTCCTGCCAGCTGTCAGCGTCGATGCCCTCGACGAACAGGTTCGGATCGAAGGTCGGCTTGCTGACGAAGGCCAGCACCTCGCCGGTCTTAGGATCGAGCGCCACCAGCGCGCCGCGCCGCTCGCCGTACATCTCCTCGATCAGATTCTGCAGCTTGATGTCGATCGACAGCTGCACCGTGTTGCCGGGCGTGGCCGGATGGCTGGCCAGCTTGCGCACGGCGCGACCGCCGGCCGAAGTCTCGACCTGTTCGACGCCGGTCAGGCCATGCAGTTCCTTCTCGAAGCTCTGCTCGACGCCGAGCTTGCCGATGTATTCGGTGCCGCGGTAGTTGCTCTGGTCCTCGTCCGGCCACTCCTCGATGATCTTCTTCTCGGCCTGGTTGATACGGCCGATATAGCCGATCACGTGGCTGGCCAGCTCGCCCCAGGGGTAGTTGCGGAACAGCCGCGCCTTGATCTCGACGCCGGGAAAGCGGAAGCGTTGCGCCGCAAACTTGGCCACCTCCTCGTCCGTCAGGCGGGTGCGGATCGGCAGCGAGTCGATGCCCTTGGACTCCTCGCGCAGCTTCTTGAAGCGACGCCGGTCGCGCGGCGTGATGTCCAGTACCTTGGACAGTTCCTCGATGGTCTGCTCGACATTGGCCACCTTGGACGGGCTGATCTCCAGCGTGTAGGCCGAGTAGTTGGTAGCGAGCACGATGCCGTTGCGGTCCAAGATCAGGCCGCGGTTGGGCACCACCGGCACGATGGCGGTGCGGTTGGTTTCGGCCTGGGCGTCGAGTTCGTCGTGCCGGATGACCTGCAGGTAGATCAGCCGCAGCGCCAGCAGGCCGAAGCAGGCCAGCACGACGGCCGTGATCACCAGCACGCGGGCACGAAAGCGCGTCAGGTCGGCTTCAACGTTGCGCAGTTCGGTCATCGCATCCAGTCAGAGCACAGTAGGCGTGCACGGGATCTCACAGCGGCCGGTCAGCATCCGGGTCGGGTGCGCGCCGCTGCGGCAGCAGCAGCAGCACCGTGACCAGCGGCCACAGCAAGGCCTCGATGACCGGTGCCAGCAGGATCAGGAAGCCGGGGAAGGTACCTCCCACCAGCATGCGCACCGCCAGTTCGATGGCGTGCGACGCCGCCAGCAGCGGCAGCACCTGCAGCGCCTGCTGCGGCACACTGAACCAGAGCAGGCGGCGGTGGATCGTGATGGCAAAGAAGCTCAGTACCGTGTAGGCCAGCGCATGCTGCCCCAGCACACTGCCCTGGTGCACATCCATGGCGAGGCCGAACAGGAAGGACACGCCGACGCCGACGCGCAGCGGCTGGTGCACGCCCCAGAACACCAGCGTCAACGCCAGCAAGTCCGGCGCCCAGGCTGCACGCCCCCACAGGCCGACGTTCTGCAGCATGTTGAGCAGGAGCGCCACGACCACGCTAGTCCAGATGAACAGCGGATTGGCGGGCAGCAGCAGCTGCTGGCCGGGACGCATGATCATTTGTGCTTGCCTTTCTTGCCAGCGTCGACCGTCGCCTCCGGCGCCGGCTTGTCCGGGATCTGGCTCGAGACCGGCTGCAGCACCATCACATGGCTGGCGCCGGCCGCCAGTGCCACCGGCGTGCAGTAGATGCGCGCGAAAGCGGACTCGACCCGACGCTCCACCTTCTCGACCCGCGCCACCGGCAGCCCCGGCGGGTAGACGCCATCCACGCCGCTGGTGGTCAGCAGATCACCCACCTGCACGTCGGCATTGGCGGCCATGAAGCGCAGCTCCAGCGCACCGGCATGCGCGCCCGGGTCGCCAAAAGCCACGGCACGCGCGCCGGTGCGGGTGTTGAGTACGGGGATGGCCTGGTCACGGTCGGTCACCAGCGTCACTTCGCTGAGCAGCGGGTAGACACGCGTGACCTGGCCCAGCACGCCGGCTTCGTCGAGCACCGGCGAGCCGGCTGCCACGCCGTTCATCACGCCCTTGTCAATGATGACCTTGCGGGTGTAGGGATCGGCAGCGTCGTACAGGACCTGGGCCGCCTGACCGGTGGTGGCGAAGCGCTCGCGCAGCGCCAGCAGCTTGCGCAGGCGTGCGTTTTCCAGCAACAGCTGTTCCACCTGGTTAGCCCGCTGCGACTGCAAGCCGAGCTTCTGGCGCGCCGCTTCCTGCGCGGCCTGCGCCGACTGCAACGATTCGAAGTAGCTGCCACCGGCTTCAGCCCAGACCACCGGCCGCATCACCAGCCACTGCACCGGGTACAGCACCGTGGCCACCGCCATGCGCAGCGGCTGCGTGATCTGGAAGCGGGTGTCGGCCACCATCAGGAACAGCGCCAGCGCGCTGAACACCATGAGCTTGGACAGGGCAGAGGCGCCCTGCCGGAAGAAGGGCGGGGGCGTCCTGTCCAGCGTACCGAGGGGCATCGCTGTACCTGTGGCTTATTCGCTGGTGAAGATGCTGCCCAGACGCTCCATGCGCTCCAGCGCGATGCCGCAGCCGCGCACCACGCAGGTCAGCGGGTCTTCGGCCACCAGCACCGGCAGGCCGGTCTCCTCGGACAGCAGGCGGTCCAGGTCGCGCAGCAAGGCGCCACCGCCGGTCAGCATCATGCCGCGGTCGGCAATGTCGGCACCCAGCTCGGGCGGCGTCTGCTCAAGGGCATTCTTGACGGCCGAGACGATGCTGTTGAGCGGGTCGGTCAGGGCTTCCAGGATCTCGTTGGACGAGATGGTGAAGCTGCGCGGCACACCTTCGGACAGGTTGCGCCCGCGCACTTCCATTTCCTTCACCTCGGAGCCAGGGAAGGCAGAACCGATCTGCTTCTTGATGGCCTCGGCGGTGGGCTCGCCGATCAGCATGCCGTAGTTGCGACGGATGTAGTTGATGATGGCGTCGTCGAAGCGGTCACCGCCGACGCGCACGCTGCCCTTGTAGACCATGCCGCCGAGCGAGATCACGCCCACCTCGGTGGTACCGCCACCGATGTCCACCACCATGGAGCCGCTGGCCTCGCTCACCGGCAGGCCGGCACCGATGGCGGCCGCCATCGGCTCCTCGATCAGGTACACCTCGGAAGCGCCGGCGCCCAGGGCCGACTCGCGGATGGCGCGACGCTCCACCTGGGTCGAGCCGCAGGGCACGCAGATGATGATGCGCGGGCTGGGCTTGAGCATGCCACGCGGATGCACCATCTTGATGAACTGCTTGAGCATCTGTTCGGTGACGGTGAAGTCGGCGATCACGCCGTCCTTCATCGGCCGGATCGCCTCGATGTTGCCGGGCACCTTGCCCAGCATGGCCTTGGCCTCGTGGCCCACGGCCTGGATGGTTTTCTTGCCCTGCGGACCGCCCTCGTGGCGGATGGCCACCACGGAAGGCTCGTCCAGCACGATACCCTTGTCACGCACGAAGATCAGGGTGTTGGCGGTACCGAGGTCAATCGCCAAGTCGGTGGAAAAGTACCGACGGAAAGCTCCAAACATTACAGGTCCTCTCTGCAGCACGGCGGGCTCTTCGGCCCGCCATCGCCGGATTACGGTTCAAAAATCGTCCCAAACGCCCTGTTTTCCTCGAAATTACAAGCAAGGCATCAAAGGCGGGATAATACTCCATCCCCTGTGAATAACCTGCCTGCGGCAGCCCCTTGTTGGGGCCGCTTTACACACGGTTTCAACCCCTGACCCGCCATGTCTCTGACGTCCGCCGATATCGCGCGCATCGCCAACCTCGCCCGCCTGGAACTCCAGCCCGCAGAAAGCGAGCGCATGCTCACCCAGATCAACGGTTTTTTTGACATCGTGGAGCAGATGCGCGCGGTCGACACCAGCGGCATCGAGCCCCTGTCGCACCCGACCATGGCCGCCGCCTGTGGCGAAGCGGCGCTGCGCTTGCGCGAGGACGTGGCCAGCGAGCCGAACCGGCGCGAAGCCAATCAGCAAAGCGCCCCGGCCGTCGAGCGGGGTCTGTTCCTGGTTCCGAAAGTGATCGAGTGATGTCCGATTTGCACCAACTCAGCGTGGCCGAACTGGCCCGGCACCTGCACGACAAGAAAGTTTCCGCGGTCGAAACCGCGCAGCACTTCCTGGCGCGCGTACGCGCCCATGAAGCCCTTGGCGCCTTCGTCGACCTGAATGAAGAAGCCACGCTGGCCCAGGCACGTGCCGCCGATGCGGCCCTGACCGCTGGCAGCGCCGGGCCGTTGGCCGGCGTGCCGATCGCCCACAAGGACATCTTCGTCACACAGGATTTCGCCTCCACCGCCGGCTCGAAGATGCTGGCGGGCTACCGCTCGCCCTTCGACGCCACGGTGGTCAGCCACCTGGCCGCACAAGGGGCCGTGACGCTGGGCAAGCTCAGTTGCGACGAGTTCGCCATGGGCTCGGCCAACGAAAACGTCGCCGTGCCGGCCCTCGGCCACAGCGCGCCGGCCCCGGTGCGCAACCCATGGGACACCAGCCGCATCCCCGGCGGCTCCTCGGGCGGCAGTGCGGCCGCCGTGGCCGCGCGCCTGGCCCCCGCCGCCAGCGGCACCGACACCGGTGGCTCGATCCGCCAACCGGCCTCGTTCTGCGGCATCACCGGCATCAAGCCGACCTACGGCCGCGCTTCGCGCTACGGCATGATCGCCTACGCGTCCAGCCTGGACCAGGCCGGGCCGATGGCGCGCAGCGCGGAAGACTGCGCCCTGCTGCTCTCAAGCATGTGCGGCCCGGACCTGGACCGTGACTCGACGTCGCTCGATGTGCCGGCGGAAGATTTTTCACGCAAGCTGAATGACCCGCTCGACGGTCTGCGCATCGGCATCCCGAAGGAGTTCTTTGGCGCTGGCCTCGCACCCGACGTGCGCGCCGCCATCGATGCCGCGCTGAAGGAGTACGAGAAGCTCGGCGCCAAGCTGGTCGAGATCTCGCTGCCGCGCACCGAGCTGTCGATCCCGGTCTACTACATCATCGCGCCGGCCGAGGCCAGCTCCAACCTGTCGCGCTTTGACGGCGTCAAATTTGGCCACCGCGCCAAGGACTACACCGATCTGCTCGACATGTACAAGAAGACTCGGGCGGAGGGCTTCGGCGACGAGGTCAAGCGCCGCATCATGATCGGCACCTACGTGCTGAGCCATGGCTACTACGACGCCTACTACCTGCAGGCGCAGAAGATCCGCCGCATGATTGCCGACGACTTTCAGCAGGCCTTCCAGCAATGCGACGTGATTGCCGGCCCGGTGGCGCCCACGGTGGCCTGGAAGATCGGCGAGAAGGCAGACGACCCGGTGGCCAACTACCTGGCCGACATCTACACACTGCCCGCCTCGCTGGCCGGCCTGCCCGGCATGAGCCTGCCGGTGGGCTTCGGCGCCAGCAACATGCCGGTCGGCCTGCAGCTGATCGGCAACTACCTGCAGGAAGCGCGCCTGCTGAACATGGCGCACCGCTACCAGCAAGTCACTGATTTCCACCTCCGTCAGCCCAATGGGCTGTCCTGATGCACGGAGGACATCTGACATGAGCAACAAACTCGTCCAGGGCTACGAAGTCGTGATCGGCTTCGAGACGCACGCCCAGCTCTCCACCCAGAGCAAGATCTTCAGCCGCGCGCCCACGGCTTTCGGCGCCGAACCCAACACCCAGGCCTGCGCGGTGGACCTGGCACTGCCCGGCACGCTGCCGGTGATGAACAAGGGCGCGGTCGAGCGCGCCATCCGCTTTGGTCTGGCCATCGGTTCGCACATTGCGCCGAAGAGCATCTTCGCGCGCAAGAACTACTTCTACCCCGACCTGCCCAAGGGCTACCAGATCAGCCAGTTCGAGATTCCGGTGGTACAGGGTGGCGAGGTGTCGTTTTTCCTCGGCGACGAGAAGAAGACCGTGCGTCTGGTGCGCGCCCACCTCGAAGAGGACGCCGGCAAGTCGCTGCACGAAGACTTCATCGGCCAGAGCGGCATCGACCTCAACCGCGCCGGCACGCCGCTGCTGGAGATCGTGACCGAGCCTGACATCCGCTCCAGCGAAGAAGCCGTGGCCTACGCCAAGGAGCTGCACAAGATCGTCACATGGATCGGCATCTGCGACGGCAACATGCAGGAAGGCAGCTTCCGCTGCGACGCCAACGTCTCGGTGCGCAAGCCCGGCCAACCCCTGGGCACGCGGCGCGAGATCAAGAACCTGAACTCGTTCAAGTTCATGCAGCAGGCCATCGACTACGAAGTGCGCTGGCAGATCGAGCAGATCGAGGACGGCCACGCCATCCAGCAGGCCACGGTGCTGTTCGACCCCGACACCGGCGAGACCCGCGCCATGCGCACCAAGGAAGACGCGGCCGACTACCGTTACTTCCCTGACCCGGACCTGCCACCTCTGGTGATTGCGGCCGACTGGATCGAGCGCGTCCAGGGCGAGATGCCGGAACTGCCGCGCGCCATGGCGGCGCGCTTCGTTGCGGACTACGGACTGCCCGAGTACGACGCCACCACGCTGACACAGAGCAAGGCCATGGGCGCCTACTTCGAGGCGGCCGCCCTGGCCTGCAAGCAGCCCAAACTCGCCAGCAACTGGATCATGGGTGAAGTGTCACGCCGCCTCAATGCCGACGAGATTGGCATCGAGCAGGCCCCGGTCAGCGCGGCGCAACTCGCGGCACTGATCGCGCGCATCAGCGACGGCACCATTTCCAACAACGCTGCCAAGCAGGTCTTCGATGCGCTGTGGAACGGCGAAGGCACGGATGTCGACGCCGTCATCGAAGCCAAGGGCCTCAAGCAGATGAATGACAGCGGCGCGTTGGAGAAAATCATCGACGAGGTGATCGCCGCCAACGCCGACAACGTGGCGCAGTTCAAGGCCGGCAAGGACAAGGCGTTCAACGCCCTGGTGGGCCAAGTCATGAAAGCCAGCAAGGGCAAGGCCAACCCGCAGCAGGTGAACGACCTGCTGCGCGCCAAGCTGCTGGGCTGAGCCGGGGGCCGTCAGGTCGGGGCGGCCAGCAGGGGCGCCAGCGCCTCGATCGGGCCGGGGCGGCCGAAGTAATAGCCTTGACAGGCGTGGCAGCCCTGGCGCGCCAGGAAGTCGCGCTGCGCCGCCGTCTCCACGCCCTCGGCGATCACCGCCAGCCCCAGGCTACGCCCCAGCGCCACGACAGCCTGGATGATGGCGGCATCGTTCGGGTCGACCAGCGCGTCGCGCACGAAGCTGCCGTCGATCTTGAGCTGGTCCAGTGGCAGGCGCTTGAGGTAGCTCAGCGAGGAGTAGCCTGTGCCGAAATCGTCAAGCGAGAAGCCCACCCCGTGCGCCTTGAGCTCGCTCATCTTGGCGATGCAGTCCTCCACGTTTTCCAGCAGCAGGCTCTCGGTCAGCTCCAGCTTGAGTCGTCCGGCCGGCGCGCCAGCGGCCTGCAGCAGCTGCAGCACCTCGCGCACAAAATCGGCCTGGCGCAGCTGACGCGCGCTGACGTTGACCGACAGCGTCAGGTGCGCCGTGCCCGGCTCGCTGGCCCAACGCGCCAGCTGCTGGCAGGCCTGCGCCAGCACCCAGCGCCCCAGCGGCAGGATCAGGCCGGTCTCCTCGGCCAAGGGAATGAACTGTGCCGGCGACACCAGGCCGCGCTGCGGGTGCTGCCAACGCAGCAGCACCTCGGCGCCGGTCATCCGGCCCACGCCGTCGATCTGGGCCTGGTAGGCCAGCCAGAACTGCTCCTGCTGCAGACCCACACGCAGGTCGGATTCCAGCGCCATGCGCGCCGTGACCGCCGCCTGCATCTCCGGGTCGAAGAAGCGCAACGTGTTGCGGCCGACCGATTTGGCCTGGTAGAGCGCCAGGTCGGCGCGCTTGAGCAACTCCTCCAGCGTCACCCCCTCGGAGCCGAACAGGGCGACCCCGATGCTGGCACTGCTGTGGTAGGGCGTTCCGCCCAGGTCGTACGGCTGGCGCAGCATGTCCAGCAGCTTGTCGCCGATGGCTTCCACCTCACGTGCGGCCTCCGGGAGCGCGGCGTTCAGGTCGTCGAGCATGACGACAAACTCGTCGCCCCCCAGCCGCGCCACCGTATCGCTGGTGCGCACATGCTCGGACAGGCGCCGGCCCACCTGGCGCAACAGCTCGTCACCCTTGTCGTGGCCGAGCGTGTCGTTCAGCGCCTTGAAGTTGTCCAGGTCGAGAAAGAGCAGCGCACCATGCTGTCGTTTGCGCTGGCAGGCTGCCAGATTCAGTTGCAGGCGGTCGAGCAGCAGGCGCCGGTTGGGCAGGCCGGTCAGCGGGTCGTAGAACGCCAGCCGCTCGATCTCGGCCTCGGCCAGCTTGCGCTGCGTGACGTCGAAGAAGCCGGCCACGTAGTGGCTGATCGCCCCGGCGCGGTCGCGCACCGCCGTCAGGCTCAGCCACTTGGGATAGCGCGTGCCGTCCTTGCGCCGGTTGTTGATTTCGCCCTGCCAGGTGCCGGTCTGCGCCACGCTGTGCCACATGGCCTCGAAGGTGGCCGGATCTTCATCGCCGGAGCGCAGGATGGCGGCCGGCTGCCCGATCACCTCGTCGGCAGCGAAACCGGTGATCTCGGTGAAGGCCCGGTTGACACGCAGGATGCGCCGATCGGCATCCATGATGTACATGCCCTGCTGCGACTCGAAGGCCGTGGCGGCAATGCGCTGCCCCTCCTCCTGCCAGTGGCGTTCCATGGCCAGGCCGGCGAGCTGGGCGCAGCGCTCGATCAACTGGACCTCGCCCTCCAGGGGCGCCCCAAGCTTGCGGCGCAACAGCGTCAGCACCCCCAGCACGCGGTACGCACTGTCGCGCACGGGCTGTGACCAGCTGGAGCGTACGCCATGCTCGTGCGCCAGCGCGCGCAGCGGTTCACTGCTGGCATCCTCTTCGATGCTCAGCGTCACGACCCGCACACCCAGCTTGGCGGCCACCCCGGCGGAAGGTCTGCCCACACCGACCGGCAGCCGGTCCAGCGCCTCACGCAAGCGCTGCGGAACCGACGGCGCCGCCACCACCTGCAGCCGGCGGCCCTCACGATCCAGCATCGACACGACGCACAGCGTGCCGGCCGTCAGGTTCTCGATCTGCAGCGCCAGTTGTTCCAGCACCGCCGGCAGGGGTTCGCCCTGCCCGATGCGCTGCAGCACCTGGTTGTACATGGCCAGTTCGGTGTTGCGTTGCGCCAGATGCGCCTGCTGGGCCTCCAGCACGTCGAGCATGCGGTTGAAATCGCGCGCCAGGCGACCGATTTCATCGCTGTTCGCCACCGGGGCGCGCAGGCTGCTGCCCCCTTCCACCACATCGCCCACGACGCGCACCAGCTCACCCAGCGGGCGCGACAGGCGCCAGGCCAGCAATTCCGCCACCACGGCAGCCACCACGGCGAAGACCAGCCCCACAAAGGTCAGGTGCTGCAGGTTCTCGTTCGCCGTGGCCTGGCTCATCTCGATGCGGGCCCAGCCGACATGCCGTTGTCCGCTGCGGATCGGCACCGCCACGTCGATCAGGTTGTCCTGGGACACCAGTTCCAGCGGCTGCGGCGGTGCACGCAGCATGCGTTGGCTCACATCGTCTGTGAAGTAGCGCCCCACCTGCCCGGCCTGGGTGGATGCCAGCACCTCGCCACGACGGGAGACGACTGCCGCGAACTTGAGGTCGTCGGTGTCGGCAAAACCCTGCGTCACCTCCTGCAGCCCCGCGAGGTCGTTGGCCACCAGCCAGGACGAGCTGCTTACCGCCAGCGACTGGGCCAGGTTGCGCGCCTGGGCAACGCCTTGCTTGTAGAGGAAGCTGCGCTGGTGCTGATAGACAAACAGCCCCGAGGCCAGCACCGCCAGCAGCGACACCAGCGCAAACGACCAGGTGAGCTGGCGCCGGATGGAGCCGGCCCAGAGGCGTTTGACGCGACGCAGTAGATCGAGCGATCGCATGCGTGCCTCACTCCTCGACCGGCCGCACCCGGCGGGCAAAGTCGGCCAGGAAACGCCGCACCGGTTCGTAAGTGCCGTCGTCAGCCGCCTCGAACGCGGATACCGGCAGACGCTGCAGCATCAGCCGCCCCGCCTCGCTGTCCTTGAGCGCCAGCAGTTCGACCGTGAAGCGTTGCACCAGCGGCTCCGGCACGTCCTTGCGGACCACCCAGGCGTTGTTCTGCAGCGTCTCGGTCTGCCATCGCACTTCCAGCTGCGCCGCCAGCTCCGGATGCTCCAGGCTGAACGCGCGCCACGGCAGCGGCCAGGTGGCGGCAGCGGCCACATGGCCGCGCTGCACACTGAGGATGGACGACTCCTGCGAACCGACGTAGAGGTTCTTGATGTCGCGGTTCACATCCAGTCCCTGCCGCTGCAGGAAGTACTGCGGCAGCAGCGTGGCAGCCAGCGCGGTCGGCGCCGGGTAGGCCACCGTCAGTCCCTTGAGGTCGGCCACAGTCTTCACCGGGCCATCACGACGCACGAGGATCAGTCCACGGAAATCTTCGTCGTCGGCCATCTTGGCAATCACACGGTAACCATGCTTGAGCGACATCACCGTCTGGTAGGGATTGGGCATGGCGAAGTCGAAGTAGCCGGCATACAGCTTGCGTTCGTACTCTTCGTAATTCCGCGACGCTTCCAGCCGGATATCCGCCTCGGGGATGGCCGCATTGAGGTGATCGACGATGGGGCCATAGACCTCCATCAGGCGCTGCGGATTGTGCAGGGGATGGATGCCAACGCGCAGCTCGCGCACACCCTGCACCGGCTCGGCCCCAAGCACCGGCGCATACTCCTTCTCCGCCGGTCGCCCACAAGCCGCCAGCAGCAAGATGCACAGGCATCCCCAGAGCAAGCGCATGCCATCTCCTCGTGGCCCGGCGGGGCCGGGCAAGTTACGAATATTCGACTGACTATCGCGCGGCAGCGCGGCCGCATGGATTGCAACTATTGTGCACGGCCCGCAGGCTCGCCCCGTGGCATAACCCACAATGGGGTGAGCCTTTGCCGCTCGGCGTCGAAACGGGCATTGACACGGTCACGCTCGGCATCCTGTTCCGCCAGGAAGCGCTGCTGCGCGGACTGGTTGCGGCTGTTTTCCTCGATCTGCCGGCGCAAGGCCAGCGGCGCCCGCGCGGGGTCCTTCTGGTAGAACTCCATCTCGGTCTGCAGGCGCGTCCCTTGGCGCTGCAACTCAGCCAGGCGCGTCGCGCCGGCTTGGCGCACTAGGGCCAGCTGCGCCAGCGCTTCGGCCCGCTCCTTGTCATGCGCCGCCGGGTCGGGGTAGCGCAGCAGCAAGGCACGTTCGCGGCGCCGTTCCTCGCGCTGGCGTGACTGCTGCTCGGCCGCGGCACGCTGGCGCTCTTCCTGCCGCGCCCGCTCCTCGGCACTCAGCGTCGGTGCGATGGTGGCACGCACAGTACCGCTGGGGTTGCGCAGCTGCTGCTCGCGGTCGGCACATTCGGGGATCGGGCGGTCGGCAGTGCGCTGGCGACCTTGACGGTCAACGCAGGTGTAGATCTCCGGGCCTTGTGCCTGGACATCCATCATGGCGCTGACCAGCAGTGCGCTGATCGGCGCCATCACCGTCGCCCTGCCCATCATCAGCCTTCGTTGACCCCGTAGCGTTGCCGGTAGGCCAGCACACGCTGGTGGTCGGCCGCTAACCCGGCGCTGCTGTGCTGCTGCAGATACTGCAGCAGGTCGGCCAGCTTGGCAATCGCGGCCACCTGCAGGCCCAGGCGCTGGCGCACGTACTGCACGGCGCTGTAGGGCACATCCTGACCGTTCTCGGTGGCCATCTCCTGCCGGTCCAGCGCAATCACCACCGCATGCGGCGTGGCGCCGGCGGCCTCGATCAGCGCAATCGACTCGCGCGCCGCCGTACCGGCCGACATCACATCGTCAACGATCAGCACGCGGCCCTTGAGGGGCGCGCCGACCAGGGTGCCGCCCTCGCCATGGTCCTTGGCTTCCTTGCGGTTGTAGGCAAAGGGCACGTTGCGACCTCGGCGTGCCAGCTCCACCGCCAGCGCCGCACCGAGCGGGATGCCCTTGTAGGCGGGGCCGAAGATCATGTCGAACTCGATGCCGGACGCGAGGATGCGCCGGGCATAGAATTCGGCAAGCCGACCGAGCTTGGCACCGTCATCGAACAGCCCCGCATTGAAGAAATAGGGGCTCATGCGCCCGGCCTTGGTCTTGAATTCACCAAAGCGCAGCACGCCGCAATCGACGGCAAACTGCACGAAATCCTGGGCCAGCTGGTCCTGCCCCGCTGTAGACGCCACACCTTCCGACATGGGAAATTCCTTGTTCAAATTAAGCAGCCTCAACCTCAATGGCATCCGTTCCGCCACCAGCAAGGGGCTTGAAGCCTGGCTCGACGCCACCAGACCGGATTGTATTTGCGTGCAGGAAGTGAAGGCCCAGGCGGCCGACGTGGCCGGACGCTTCGAGCAGCTCTCGGGCCTGCAGGGCTACTTCCACTTCGCCGAGAAGAAGGGCTACTCCGGCGTCGGCATCTACACCCGCCATGAACCGAGCGAGGTGCGCATCGGCTACGGCTCACCCGAGTTCGACGCCGAGGGCCGCTACGTCGAACTGCGTTTTGACACACCGCAGCGCAAACTTTCCCTCATCAGCTGCTACTTCCCCAGCGGCTCCTCGGGCGAGGAGCGCCAGCAGGCCAAGTTCCGCTTCCTCGACGAGATCTACCCGCACCTGCAGTCACTGCGGGCCGAGCGTGAGTTCATCCTCTGCGGCGACGTCAACATCGCGCACAAGGAGATGGACCTGAAGAACTGGAAGGGCAACCTGAAGAATTCAGGCTTCCTGCCGGAAGAGCGCGCCTGGATGACCCGCCTGCTGGACGAAGGCGGCCTAGTGGATGTCTACCGCCACTTGCAGCCCGAGGCGACTGATGCCGCCTACACTTGGTGGAGCAACCGCGGACAGGCCTATGCCAAGAACGTGGGCTGGCGCATCGACTAGAAGGTTGCGCGTAATACCTGCATAATTGAAAGATGGCAGATAGCACCACCCTCAACCCAGTTAAGGTTTACTCGTACCGCCGATTCTCATCCGGCAGACAAGCGTCTGGTCATAGCCTGGAAAGGCAGACCGAATCCGCTCGTCGATGGTGCAAGGAACACGGACATCAGCTCGACGAGGGACTGGCGCTGGCTGATCTAGGGGTCTCCGCCTACTCCGGTGACAATGTTTCGCGCGGCGCCCTCGCAGGCTTCTTGGCGGCGGTGGAGTCTGGCCGAATACCAAAAGGGTCAATCCTACTTGTCGAGAGCCTGGACCGGCTCAGTCGTGCCGCGATTCCAGAAGCCGTTGGCCTGCTCACCTCAATCGTGAGGGCTGGTGTAAGCGTTGTCTCATTGATTGATGGCCATGAATGGAATGAGAAGACCATCGAGGATTCAACCTCATTCTTACTTTCTGTCCTGCTGTTCTCTCGGGCGCACGAAGAGAGCTCTACTAAAGCCAAGCGCGTGAGCGAGCAGTTTCAGAAAAAGCGCAAGAGTGGGATGCCAGTCGTGTCCTACGGTCATGGACCAGGATGGGCAACACCCAAACCGGATCGCTCAGGCTGGCAGATAGATGTAGCCAAGGCTCAGGTTGTCGTCCGGGTCTTCGAATTAGCTGCATCGGGAAATGGTGGAGTCGCGATTGCGCGAAAGGCGAACCAGGAAGGATGGCCACTTCCTTGGCGTGTGCGCAAGAACACGGCAACGAGGTGGGAGCACACCGGCGTGAGCAGATTGCTACGTGACCGGCGAACACTCGGCGAATGGCAGCCAAAACGGATGATTGCTGGCAAGTTGACTGTTGACGGAGAACCGGTTGAGGAATATTTTCCTCGCGTGATCTCAGATGAACTGTGGCTCCGAGTTCAGACGGCACTTGGTGGGCGAGATGGGCCGCCGCGCATCAGAGGCGTGAAAGCCGACATCTTCGCTGGGCTTCTCTATTGCTCCTGTGGTGAGAAGATGGTCCGGAAAGCTCCTGCACAGCGCGGTTATCCCCGCTACTATTGCATGGGACGCGTCAATGGA
>CALRMF020000011.1:0-23275 GCA_943369035.1 Curvibacter sp. AEP1-3 | reverse complement strand
CCACCTGGGTCATCATGGCCTACTTCTTCCGCTATTCCTCGCTGGCTTCGCTGACGGCTGCCGTGTTTGCCCCGCTGTACTACATCTTTGGCGACGGCCTGGCCTGGCAGATGCAGGGGCCGGTGCTGCTGGCCGTGAGCATCATGTCGCTGCTGCTGATCTACCGCCATGCCGAGAACATCGGCCGGCTGGCGCGTGGCACCGAGTCGAAGATCGGGCAGAAGAAATAGCGCGGCTCAGGCCGGCTGCACCGCCAGGTGCGCGCCGAGCTGCAGCACCAGGTGGTGGTTGATGCGCTGACGCACCAGCGCCGTTGCCAGCGCCGACTTCAGCGACGGACGCCCCTGGGCCGGGTTGTGCAGGCGCGGGCGCGGCAGCGCGGTGCCCACGGCGTCGGTGACGATGGCCACGAAGGGCAGGTTGGCCTTGGGGCTGCGCCGCACCACCACGGCCACCGAGTTGTCTTCCATGCGCACATAGGTGCCCGGCGGGCACAGACCGACGGCGCGCACCAGCGCATGGCCGACGGCGTCGTTGTAGGGCGCGGCGCTGCTGATGATGCTGCGGACCGATTCGGTGGCGCTGCGGCCCTCACGCGACTTGCGCGGCGAGATCATGGCGGCATAACGGTCCACCACGCGCAGGATGCTGACCAGCCGCTGGCGCGGCGGCAGCAGGCGCAGTTCCACCTTGTCGTTGTCCTCTGCATGGTGATGGCCCACCACCTCCAGCCACAGCGCATCGGTGACGCCCAGGTTGGCCAGCATCAGCCCGCCTTTGGCCGAGTGGGCGCGGATGGCGTCCTGCTGTTCGGGGGTGAGCGGTTCGGTCTGCAGGGCCAGCGCGTCCTGCAGCTGCGTCATGGCAATGTTCATCGTCATGGCCGCATGCACCAGGCTGTTGCGCTCGGCCATGCCGAGCTTGAGTTCGCCGGCGATCAGGTGGCACAGCACGGTGCAGATCAATGCGTGCGAGGTGCTGTAGCCCACCGAGGAGTTGGTGGCGAGCTGGAACAGCAGGTACAGGCCGACGTCGGCGTCGCGTTCCAGCAGCGTCTGCATCCAGCGGTCGTACTGCCAGACGCGCTGCTCGAACTCCTGGATGCTGGCCGGACTGCCGAGCAGGATGCCCAAGCCGGCCTCGAGGTCGGACCACAGGCCGAGCAGGTCTTCGTATTCGGTCTGGTCCTGGACGCTCATGCGGTGCTTCCGGCGCGGGGTGTCAGTCGCGGAAGTTGTTGAAGTCCAGCGGCACGTCGGTGACCTCCTTGCGCAGCAGCGCCATGGCGGTCTGCAGGTCGTCGCGTTTGGCGCCGGTGACGCGCACCTTGTCTTCCTGAATGGCGGCCTGTACCTTGAGCTTGCTGTCCTTGATCAGGCGCTGGATCTTCTTGGCCAGCTCGGACTCGATGCCGTTGCGCACCTTGACCAGCTTCTTGACCTTGTCGCCGCCGATCTTCTGCAGCTCGCCGATGTCGAGGAAGCGCACGTCCACCGACTGCTTGGTCAGCTTGTTGCGCAGCACGTCCAGGATCTGCTCGATCTGGAAGTCGGCATCACCAATGACGGTGATCTCCTTGTCCTTGATCTCGATGCTGGCCGAGGTGCCCTTGAAATCGAACCGGGTGGCAATCTCCTTGGCCGAGTTGTCCACGCCGTTCTTGACCTTGACCATATCGGCTTCGCAGACGGTGTCGAAAGAAGGCATTTTTAGTTTCCGCTAACAGGGGGGATGAGACAATCCCGCCGATGTTAGTCGAGAAAAACGTCCCGCTCCAGCCGTACAACACCTTCCGCATCGTCGCCCGCGCCCACACCCTGATCCGGGTCAAGAGCGAGGCCGACGTGCAGGCGGTGTTGGCCGATGCTGAGCTCGGCCCGGCGCCAAAGTTCGTGCTGGGCGGCGGCAGCAACATCGTGCTCACCGGTGACGTAAAGCCGGTGGTGCTCAAGGTCGAGATCATGGGCCGCCGGCTGGTGGAAGAAACCCCGCGCGCCTGGATCATCGAGGTGGGCGGCGGCGAGGGTTGGCACGACACCGTGCGCTGGACGCTGGAACAGGGCTGGCCCGGACTGGAAAACATGGCGCTGATCCCCGGCACCGTGGGGGCCTCGCCGGTGCAGAACATCGGTGCCTACGGCGTGGAGCTGCAGGACCGCTTCGAGTCGCTCGATGCCATCGACCTGCACACCGGCCGGCAGTTCACGCTCAATGCCGCCCAGTGCGCCTTCGGCTACCGCGACTCGGTGTTCAAGCACGCCGCCCCGGCCAACGAGGCCGGCCTGGGCCTGGCCGGCCGCGCCCTCATCACCCGCGTGCGCCTGGCGCTGCCCAAGCCGTGGAAGCCCGTGTTGGGCTACGCCGACCTGGAACGCAAGATGGCCGAGACCGGCATCAGCAGCCCGACGCCGCAGCAGATCTTTGACTGGGTGTGCGACGTGCGCCGCGCCAAACTGCCCGACCCGGCCGTGATCGGCAATGCCGGCAGCTTCTTCAAGAACCCCACCGTCACGCCCGAGCAATGCGCCGACATCATCGCGCGTGACCCGAAGATCGTGCACTACCAGCTGGACGACGGCCGCATCAAGCTGGCTGCCGGCTGGCTGATTGATGCCTGCGGCTGGAAGGGCAAGTCCATCGGCCAGGCTGGCGTGTATGAGAAGCAGGCGTTGGTGCTGGTCAACCGCGGCGGTGGCGAGACCGGCGAGGACGGCAGTGGCCCCCGCGGGGCCACGGGCGGCGAGGTCATGACCCTGGCCAAGGCCATCCAGACCAGCGTGTACGAACGCTTCGGCATCCTGCTGGAACCGGAGCCGGTGGTCGTTTAAGGGGTTTGCGCTTGCTGGCAGCGCGTCATTAGCTATTGAATTTGTAGCATTCTGGGCTTCAGGTGGCCGGCAACGCCACTTCCGCCAGGGCCCGCTCCAGCGCTGCCCGGCTCGGCGTCTCCACAAACACGCACTGCTTGCCGGTGCGCTTGCAATGGTCCTTCACGCGCCAGTAGGCGTTGTGGCTGATGCAGCCGGCCTGGCAGATCACCAGGTCGGCCGCGGCCAGCGTGGCGTCGAGCTGGCTGGCATTGTCTTCCTCGCCGCCGTCGTGGTGCAGGAAGCGTGCGCCGGTGTGCTCGATCACCTGGCGGTAGACCGGCACGCTGGCGGTGCGGCCGCCCACGCACAGCACGGCGCGGTTGCACAGCTGTGGCGGCGTGCCGCATCCCGTGGAGACAGGTTCGGCCACGGCGCGGCTGCGCAGCTGGTCGGCCTGGGCCTCGGCCGTTTCGGCGCGTTGGCGCAGGCGCTCGCTGTCCTGCTGCGCCTGCTGCAACGTGCGCTGCAGTTGCTGCAGCTGCTCGCTGAACTGGCGGTTCTGTTCGGTCAGCGTCACGCGCTCGCGCAGGGCCGGGGTGGCCTGTTCCAGCGCCGCCAGTTGTTCGCGCTGCTGCTGCAGTTCGGTGGTGGTGCGTACCAGCTCGGCACGCACGCGCAGCAGTTCACCCTGCTGCTGCTCAAAACGCAGCGCCGCCTCGGCGGCCTGGTTGCGGCTGCGGTGCTGCGCGGCGGCCAGCTCGCGCGTCAGCACGGCGTTCTCGTGCTCCAGCGTGTCCAGGCGCGTCAGGTCGGCGCGGGTGGCGGCGCCCACCTGGTGCTGCAGCATGTGCACTTCGCCCAGCACGCGGTGTTCCAGTTCCGGCGTGCAGCGTGGGTGGGTGAGGGTGGCCCACAACGCGCCGGCCCAGTCGGCCCCGGCGGCGGCCTGCCGCCACCAGGTCGCCAGCGCCTCGGTGTGCTTGAGGTCGGCCGTAGCGCGCACGTCCAACGCGAAGCGACGCTCCAGTTCTTTCTGCAGCATTTCGGCTACCGGGGTACGCCGCTTGCACTCGGTGACGACGATGCAGTGCACCTCGTAGTCGCTGTGGCGCGTCATGTCGCCCAGCGCGCGATCGGCCAGGCGGCGCAGCAGCGCAATCGGCAGGCAGACCCCCACCACCGGGCAGTAGGCGTGCCCTTCGAGTTCCCACAAGCGGCGCCGGCGCGAGCCCTGCGGTGTGGCGCAGCACGGGGCCGCTGCGGGTTTGGCGTAAGGCAGCGCGGCCTGCACGGCCGAGGTGAGCGGATCGGGTTTGGCCAGACACATGGGCAGCCTCCGGTCTCAGTGCAGCACGCTGGCCGCTGGCATCAGGGCCTGCAAGTCGGCCTCGGTCGCGGTGCCCTGGCCGTCACCGGCGCGGTTGCACAGCGTGACCCAGCGCGCATGGGTGTTGGCCATCACCTGGCGCAGCGCCGGGCTGGCGTGCGGGTGGGCCTTGAGGAGGAACAGGTTGGCGACGATCTTGCGCGCCATCAGCAGGCGCTGGCGCGCCGGTGAGACGCAGGCTTCGGGGTTGGGGTCGGCCCAGCCGGTCATGAGGGCAAAGGTGCCGGCCAGCAGGGCGTCCAGGCCGGGCAGGGACAGGTCGTTGGCGATGCGGTTCATGGTGTGCACTCCAGCAGGATGTGTGACATGTGATCAATCATAATGAGAATGATTCGCAATAACAAGTGCAATAAGCCCAGGCTGGGGTAGGGTATTGGTCAGACACCGGCCATCCAATGGTGCTGCACCGGGCCTGCCCGGCCGCAACCTGCGAAAATCACGGGTTCCCATTCCCCACCCATTCATGACCTACGCCGTCAAAGAAATCTTCTACACCCTGCAAGGCGAGGGCGCCCAGTCCGGCCGGGCCGCGGTGTTCTGCCGTTTCGCCGGCTGCAACCTCTGGAGCGGGCGCGAGGAAGACCGCGCCACGGCGGTCTGCAAGTTCTGCGACACCGACTTCGTGGGCACCGATGGCACCGGCGGCGGCAAGTTCACCTCCGCCGACGCGCTGGCCGATGCCATCGAACGCGCATGGGAACCCGTCGGCCGGGCTGGTCGTTACGTGGTGCTGACCGGCGGCGAGCCGCTGCTGCAGGTGGACGAGGCGCTCACCACCGCCCTTCATGCGCGGGGCTTCACCATCGCGGTGGAGACCAACGGCACCCTGCCGGCACCGCCGGGGCTGGACTGGATTTGCGTCAGCCCCAAGGACCAGGCCGAGGTGGTGCTGCGCCAGGGCAGCGAGTTGAAGCTGGTCTACCCGCAGCCGGGCGTGGACCCGGCGCAGTTTGCAGGGCTGGACTTCCAGCATTTTTTCCTGCAGCCCATGGACGGGCCGCAGCGTGAGCAGGCCACGGCGCAGGCCATTGCCTACTGCCAGCAGCACCCCCAGTGGCGCCTGGGCATCCAGTCGCACAAGATGATCGGAATCCGATGATGTACGAGATCAGCCAGCGTTTTTTCTTTGATGCCGCCCACACCCTGCGCCGCGAGATCGAGGCCGAAGGCAGCAAACGCGTGCACGGCCACACCTACTACGCCGAGGTCTTCGTGCGCGGCGAGCCGGGCGCCGACACCGGCATGGTGATGGACCTGGGCCACATCCGGCGTGAGGTCAATGCCCTGCGTGAGCAGCTGGACCACCACTTCCTCGACGAAGTGCCCGGCCTCGGCCCGGCCACGCTGGAGAATCTGTGCACCTTCATCTGGAAGGCGCTCAAGCCCAAGATCCCCGCGCTGTCGGCGGTGATGGTGGAGCGGCACGCGATTGGGGACAAGTGCGTATATCGGCCCCAATAAGTGCCCATGAGGAAAGCGCCCCGTGGGGCGCTTTCTTCTCTTGGGTGAGCCTCAGGGTCAGCCCGTGTTGCGCAGGCCCGCCGCAATCCCGTTGATCGAGATGTGAATGCCGCGCCGCACGCGCACATCGTCCTGGCCGGCGCGGTAGCGGCGCATCAGCTCCACCTGCAGGTGGTGCAGCGGATCGATGTAGGGGAAACGGTGGCGGATGGAGCGTTGCAGCGCGGCGTTGCCGGCCAGGCGCTGCTTTTCACCAGTCAGCAATGAAAGCGCGTGTACGGTGCGCTGCCATTCGGCCTCGATCTGCGCGAACACCTTTTTGCGCAGCTTGCCGTCGCCCACCAGTTCGGCATAGCGCGAGCCCAGCGCCAGGTCGCTCTTGGCCAGCACCATGTCCATGTTCGACAGCAGGGTCTTGAAGAAGGGCCAGTTCCGGGCCATCTTCTGCAGCAGCGCCAGCCGCTCTTTCTGCTCCTTGGCGTTGCCCGCCTGCAGGAACTGCTCCACCGCCGAGCCAAAGCCGTACCAGCCCGGCAGCGTCAGGCGGCACTGGCCCCAGCTGAAGCCCCAGGGAATGGCACGCAGGTCTTCAATGCGCTGTGTCGCCTTGCGTGAAGCCGGACGCGAGCCGATGTTGAGTTCGGCAATCTCGCGGATCGGCGTGGCACCGAAGAAGTAGTCGGCAAAGCCGGGTGTTTCGTACACCAGCGCGCGGTAGGTCGCCATGCTGGCACGCGACAGCGCTTCGGCCGCTTCCAGATAGGCGCGGGCGGCAGGCTTGGTCGGTTGCAGCAGCGTGGCCTCCAGCGTGGCGGCCACCAGCGTTTCAAGGTTGCGGCGGCCGATCTCCGGGTTGGCGTACTTGGAGGCGATCACCTCGCCCTGTTCGGTCAGGCGGATCTGGCCGCGCACCGTGCCTGGGGGCTGGGCCAGAATGGCCTGGTAGCTCGGGCCGCCGCCGCGCCCGACGGTGCCGCCGCGGCCATGGAACAGACGCAGTTGAATCGGCTTCAGTTCGTCGAACAGGTCCACCAGCGCAATCTCGGCGCGGTACAGCTCCCAGTTGCTGGTGAAGATGCCGCCGTCCTTGTTGCTGTCGGAGTAGCCGAGCATGATGTCCTGCTCCGCGCCGCTGCGCCGCACCATGGCGGCAATGCCGGGCAGGGCGTAGTAATCGCGCATGATGGGTGCGGCCTGACGCAGGTCCTCGATGGTCTCGAACAGCGGCACCACGATCAGGTCATTGGCGCTGGTCGGGTCATCGAGTGTGCCGCGCATGAGGCCTACTTCTTTTTGCAGCAGCAGCACTTCCAGCAGGTCGCTCACCGTCTCGGTGTGGCTGATGATGTAGTGGCGGATGGCCTGGTCGCCATAACGCTGGCGCAGCTCGCGCGCAGTCCAGAACACCGCCAGTTCGCTCTGCGTGTGGGCACTGTAACTGGCGCCCACCACGCGCAGCGGGCGTGCGTCGTTCAGCAGGCGCAGCAGCAGGGCGCGTTTGGCGGTTTCGTCCAGCTGGCTGTAGCGGGATTCGATGCGTGCCGTGGCCAGCAGCTCGGCCACCACTTCCTCGTGCTTGTCGGAGCTTTGGCGCAGGTCCAGCGTGGCGAGGTGAAAGCCGAACACGTCCACCGCGCGGATCAGCGGGCGCAGGCGCTGCTGCGTGAGTGTGGCGCCGTGGCGCGCGGCCAGCGAGGCCTCAATGGTGCGCAGGTCGGCCAGGAACTCGGCGGCGCTGGTGTACGGGTCCTGCGGTGCCACCGCGTGGCGCGCCGCCTCGCCGCCCGTCAGTTCACGCAGCGTGGCGGCCAGGCGGGCGTACATGCCGATCAGCGCGCGGCGGTAGGGCTCGTCCAGGCGGTGCTCGCTGGTGTCCGGCGAGCGGTCGGCCAGGGCCCGCATCTCGGGGCTGCAGCCCACCAGCAGGTCCGAGATGGACAGCTCGGCGCCCAGCAGGTGCACCTCGGTCAGGTAGTGACGCAGCGCCACGTCGGCCTGGCGGCGCAGCGCCTGGCGCATGGTGTCGGCCGTCACGTTGGGGTTGCCGTCGCGGTCGCCGCCGATCCAGTGGCCCATGCGCAGGAAACTGTGCACCGGTTGGTTGCCAAGTTCGCGCTCCAGCCCGGCGTACAGCGCCGGGATCTCACGCAGGAAGGTGGGCTCGTAGTAACTCACCGCGTTGTCGATCTCGTCCGCCACGGTGAGCTTGCTGTGGCGTACCAGCCGGGTCTGCCACAGCTGCAGCACGCGCGCGCGCAGCAGCGCTTCGTTGGCGGCCAGTTCGCGCGGCGTCAGCATGTCCTTCTTCGGGTCCACACCCACGGCACGGGCCCGGATCTCGTCGCGCGCGGTGAGCAGGCGCGCGATGTCACGCTCGGCATCCAGGATGCTCTTGCGCTGCACTTCAGTCGGGTGGGCGGTGAGCACCGGCGAGAGGTAGCTGTGCGCCAGCGTGGCGGCGATCGTCCTGGTGCTGATACCGGCCCAGCGCAGGCGCGACAGCGCGACGTCGATGCTGCCTTCCTGCGCATTGCCGGCGCGCTCGTGGATGGCGCGACGGCGGATGTGGTGCCGGTCCTCCGCCAGGTTGGCCAGGTGGCTGAAGTAGGTGAAGGCGCGGATCACGCTCACCGTCTGGTCGTCGCTCAGGCCCTTGAGCAGCTTCTTCAACGCCTTGTCGGCCTCAGTGTCGTCGTGGCGGCGAAACGCCACCGACAGCTTGCGGATCTGCTCGATCAGTTCATAGGCTTCGGCACCTTCCTGTTCGCGGATCACATCGCCGAGGATGCGGCCGAGCAGGCGGATGTCTTCAACCAGGGGGCGTTCGTTGTCTCGTGATTTGCGGGCGCTGGCGGGCGCGGCGTCTGTTTTCATGCGGGCGCGGAGGTGAAGAAAAGGATACGGTGCGCCCCGCATGGTGCGAGGCAGCCCATGCTAGCATCTTCAGTTCACTGAACGATTACCTGCAGGTTACCAACTTGAGCTCCTCCACTTCGCCCCTGACCTTGACCATTGCCACCCGCGAGAGCCGGCTGGCGCTGTGGCAGGCCGAACATGTGCAGGCCCTGCTGCGCGCGCAGGGCCACACGGTCACGCTGCTGGGCATGACAACCCAGGGCGACCAGATCCTGGACCGTTCCCTGAGCAAGGTCGGCGGCAAGGGCCTGTTCGTCAAGGAGCTCGAAGTGGCGCTGGAAGAAGGTCGCGCCGATCTCGCCGTGCATTCCCTGAAGGATGTGCCGATGGAGCTACCCGCGGGCTTTGCCTTGGCCTGCGTGATGGAGCGCGAAGACCCGCGCGACGCCTTTGTGTCCCCCCGCTATGAAAACCTGGCCGCCTTGCCGCAAGGCGCCGTGGTCGGCACCTCCAGCCTGCGTCGTGTGGCGTTGCTGCGTGCCCTGCGGCCCGACCTGAAGATCGAGCCGCTGCGCGGCAACCTCGACACCCGGCTGCGCAAGCTGGACGAAGGCCAGTTTGATGCCATCGTGCTGGCGGCGGCCGGCCTCAAGCGCCTCGGGCTGGCCAGCCGCATCCGCGCCGTGTTCGAGCCTGAGCAGATGCTGCCGGCGGCCGGCCAGGGGGCGCTGGGCATCGAGATCCGCAGTCCACGCGCCGATGTGCAGGCCGCGCTGGCCTCGCTGGTGCACCAGGGCACCTGGCTGCGTGTGGCTGCCGAGCGTGCGGTGAGCCGCGCCATGGGCGGTAGCTGCTCCATGCCACTGGCGGCCTACGCCACGCTGGAAGGCGGCAGCCTGCACATCCGCGCCGCCTGGGGCGACCCGGAGGGCCGCATCCCGCTGGTGCGTGCACAGGCCAGTGCCGCAGTGGCCGATCTGGCCGCGGCCACCGCTTTGGGTGAACAGGTGGCGGCCGAGTTGCGTGCCGGTGTGTTGCGCGTCGGCGGTTCGTTGACGCTCAGCGCCTGACCATGCGCGTCATCGTCACCCGGCCGCAGCGCGAGGCGCAGGACTGGGTGCGCGACCTGACGGCCGCCGGTGTTGCCGCACTGGCCTTGCCGTTGATCGAGATCCGTTGCGCACCGGATGCGGCGGCGTTGCAGCGCGCCTGGCAGGCGCTGGACGCCGGCCAGTACGCGGCCGTGATGTTCGTCAGCGCCAACGCAGTGCTTGGTTTTTTTGAACAGAAACCGGTCTTAAGCCTTTCTCTCGGTGCGTCATCAGCTATCAAAACAAGAGCGTGGACGCCCGGTCCGGGCACGGCCCGGGCCTTGCAGAGCGCCGGCGTCGCGCCGTCGCGCCTGGATACGCCGGCCAAGGAGGCGGCGCAGTTCGACTCCGAAGCGCTGTGGCAGGTGGTGGGCGCACAGTTACGCCCGGGTGACCGGGTGCTGATCGTGCGTGGCGGCGACGCGCCGTCGGCTTCCACGCAGGGCCGCGGCCGCGACTGGCTGGCGCAGCGTATAGCCGAAGCCGGCGCCAGCGTGGACTACGTCGTGGCCTACCAGCGCGCCTGCCCTCAGCTCGATGACGCGCAGCGGGCGCTGGCGCGCAGCGCCGCGAGTGACGGCAGTGTCTGGCTGTTCAGCAGCAGCGAGGCCGTGCACAACCTGCAGGCGCTGCTGCCGGGGCAAGGCTGGGGCGCGGCGCGTGCGATTGCCACCCATGCGCGCATTGCCGCGGCGGTGCGGCAGGCCGGTTTTGCTGTGGTGCGCGAGTCACGCCCCGCCTTGGCCGACATCCTGGCCTCGATAGAATCGATGCGATGAACTCCGAGTCGAATGCCTCTTCCACACCGTCCGAGGGCGTGACGGCGGCAACCGCTGCAGCGGACATTGCGCCGGCCACAGTGACGCGCCCGCTGGTGCTGGCCATCGGTGCCGTGGCTTTGCTGGGGCTGCTGCTCAGTGCGCTGCTGTGGCAGCGCCTGTCGGCCACGCAGGAACAACTGGCGCGCCAGAGCGCCGATTCCGGCACCCAGGCCATCGAGGCGCGCACCGTGGCGCGCCAGGCGCAGGATCAGGCGCGTGAACTGGCCGCCCGTCTAGCCGTGATGGAGTCGCGCCTGAGCGAGGTGGCACTGCAGCGCAGCCAACTGGAAGAGCTGATGCAAAGCCTGTCGCGCTCGCGCGACGAGAACTTGGTGGTGGACATCGAATCGTCGGTTCGTCTGGCGCAACAGCAGGCGCAGCTCACTGGCAGCGTGGAGCCGCTGCTGGCGGCGCTCAAGACGGCGGAGCAGCGCGTGGCCCGCGCCGCACAGCCGCGCCTGACGCCGGTGCAGCGTGCCATCGCGCGCGACGTGGCGCGCATCAAGGCCACCGCCGTGAGCGACACACCGGCCCTGTTGGTCAAGATGGACGAGCTGGTCCGCCTGGCGGACGATCTGCCGCTGGCCAATGCCGTGGCAAAACCGGTGGTGGGCGGCTCCATCAAGCCGCGGCGCGACGACAGCGTGGCGAGCTGGTGGCAGCGCAGCCTGCAGACCGTGACCGATGAACTGCGCGGCCTGGTGCGCGTGAGTCGCATCGAGCAGCCCGAGGCGGCGCTGCTGTCGCCGGAGCAGTCTTTCTTCGTGCGCGAGAACTTCAAGCTCAAGCTGCTCAACGCGCGCCTGGGCCTGCTGGCGCGTCAACTCGATTCGGCACGGGCCGACCTGGCCTCGGCCTCGCTCAGCCTGGGCAAGTACTTCGACGCCAGCTCACGCAAGACGCAGACCGCTGCGGCCTTGCTGCAGCAGATGCAGGGCCAGATGAAGGCGCTGGAGCTGCCGCGCGTGGACGAGACGCTGGCCGCGCTGGCCACTGCGGCCGCCGGCCGCTGAAGGACGCCGACCATGCGCGCCATCCTCTGGTTCCTGGCCCTGTTTGCCATTGCCGTGGCCACGGCCCTGTTCGCCGGCAACAACCAGGGCACGGTCACCGTGTTCTGGCCACCGTACCGGCTCGACCTCTCGCTCAATCTGGTGCTGCTGAGCCTGGTGGGCCTGTTCTTTGTGCTGTATGCCGCGTTGCGCGCGCTGGCCGTGCTGCTGTCGTTGCCGGGCGAGGCGCGGCGCTGGCGTGTGCAGCACCAGGAGCGTGCCATGCAGGTCGGGCTGATCGATACGTTGTCGCACTTGGCGGCCGGCCGTTTCATCCGTGCCCGCAAGGCGGCCGAAGGCGTGCTGCAGCACGAGCGCGCCCTGACGGCTAACGACGATGCTTTGCCCTATGGCGTGCGCCTGCGTTCCGTGGCCCATCTGCTGGCGGCCGAGAGCGCGCATGCGCTGCAAGACAAGGTCTCGCGCGACGACCATGTGCGCCAGGCACTGGCCTTGCCGCATTCCACCCGCCGCGACGAGCAGGAGCTGCGTGAAGGCCTGCAACTGCGCGCTGCGCGCTGGGCCTTTGACGACCGTGACGTGCAGGTCGCGCTGCAACGCCTGGACGAGCTGCCGCAGGGCGTCGCCCGCCGCACATTGGCGCTGCGCCTGCGCTTCAAGGTGGCGCGGCTGGCCCGTCGCACCCAGGTGGCGCTGGAAACGGCGCGCCTGCTGGGCAAGCACCGCGCCTTCTCCGAAACCGCGGCACGCAGCATCGTGCGCGGCCTGGCGCTGGAACTGGTGCAGGGGGCCCACGATCCGGCGCAACTGGACCGGGCCTGGGGGCAGCTTGACGCCGGCGAACGCGTCCTGCCCGAGGTGGCCATCCTGGCGGCCGAACGCCAGCTCGCGCTGGGCGGTGATGTGACCCAGGCGCAGCGGTGGCTGCTGCCGGTCTGGGAGCAGATGGTGCAGCCCGGCTCGACGCTGGCAGCCGAGCAGCGCCTGCGCCTGGTGCAGGTGCTGGAGCGCAGCTTCGCCCAGGCCGAAGGCGCGCCCGACGCCACCTGGCTGACGCGCATCGAGACCGCGCAGCTGGGCAACCCGCGCGAGCCGTTGCTGCAGTACTTGGCCGGCGTGGCCTGCATGCGGCTGAGCCTGTGGGGCAAGGCCCAGCAGTTGCTGCGCCAGTCGCTCCATCAGTTGAAGGACCCGGCGCTGCGGCGCAGCGCCTGGCGCGCTCTGGCCCAGCTGGCCGAGCAGCGCGAGGATGCCGCGGCGGCCACCGAGGCCTGGCGCAACGCTGCAAAAGAGTGACGCTGCGGCCGTTCCCCGCTATCATGGGTTCATGGCCACCCTCACCGAACACCTCATCAAGCTGACCGATCACCGTGATCGCGACTTGCTGGAGCTGACGCTGGCAAAGGCGCTGATTGATCTGGTTTCCATCGACCGCGTGCTGATCGCCCGCGTCACCAGTGAAGACGGCATCAAGCGCTGGCTCGATCTGGTGTCGCTCGACGCCCGAGGCGGCGGCAAGGTGGTGGATCCCCTACGCATTGATTACAGCAAACTGCCGCGTCTGGAGGATGCGTCCGACCGGCTGCGCTGCGTCCAGAGCCGTGAACAAGTCGAAGTGGCCTGGGCTGGCGCTGAGGGACCGCGCATCACCTACTTCCCGCTGTTTGCCGAGGCGCGCAGCGACGAGGAGCAGGGCGTGCTGGAAATCCATTCGGCTGCACCGCTGAACGCGCAGGAACTCGAAACCATCGGCCAGCTGCACCACATCTACCGCAACATGTACACGCTGCTGGCCTACAGCGACCGTGATGCACTGACCGGCCTGCTCAACCGCAAGTCACTCGACGACGCCTTCTACAGCGCCGTGCTGGAAGAACTCGACGGCGTGCTGGACGACAGCAAGCAGGCCACAACGCCCGCGGTGGTGGGCATGGAGCGGCGCCATCGCGTGCCGCCCAACTACTGGCTAGGCACCATCATCATCGACAACTTCCATCTGTTGAGCGACAAGCACGGCCACCTCATCATGGAGGAGGTGACGCTGCTGGTGGCGCGCCTGATGAACAACACCTTCCGCGCCCATGACCGGCTGTACCGCTTTGGCAGCGACGAGTTTGCGGCGCTGTTCCACTGCCCGGACGAGGCGCTGGCTTTCGGCGCCTTCGAGCGCCTGCGCGCCAACGTGGAGAAGTTCAACTTCCCGCAAGTCGGCCGCGTCACCGTCTGCGCCGGCTTCACCCGCATCCTGGCCGACGACTCGCCCAGCACCGCGCTGGAGCGCGCCGAGCAGGCCATCGACTACGCGCAGAAGAACGGCCGCAACAAGGTGTGCAGCCACCTCGATCTGGTGCGGCGTGGTTTCTTTGGGGAAGTGGCGCGGACGGGGGCGGTGGACATCTTCTGAGGTCCTGGCACGGCCCACGAAAGCCCGCGATCAGCGGGCTTTTTTGTGCCCGTGACGTTCATGGTTGGGCTTGAGCAGCTATCGAACCTGTAGCGATGTGATGTGGCGGACAGGTGCCTGACGGGGCTGACGTGCCGGGACGAGACCCGGCACGCTCGCCCGACCATTGAATCATTCACCCGCCAACACAATGCAAAAGGGCGCCCGAAGGCGCCCTGTTAGCAGGTCAAGCTGAACCTCAGCTCTGCACCGACGGCTGCTCGAACGGCAGATTCAGCTCGCGCAGATCCTTGCGGGTCTCGACCAGGATCAGCGGACCCTCATCGATCACCACCGGGGCCGGACGCTCGCGTGGCACGTGTACCGGCTTGGGTTCGGCGGCGATGGCGGCCTGCACGGCGGCCACCTTCTCGGCATCGGAGTTGACCCACTGCAGACCGGCGGCATCGGCCACCTGGTTCAGCTCGCCGAGCGGCAGCACGAAAGGCTGCACGCGCGGCAGTTCGCGCGCAGACGGGGCTGACGTTGCGGCCGGGGTTGCTGCTGCAGTGGCTTGCGGCTGGGCGGTGGTGGCCACATCAGCTGCTGCGCTTTCCTGCGCAGCGCCTTCCTGGCGCTCGGCGCGGCCTTCACCGCGATCCCCACGTTCACCGCGCTCGCGGCGGTCACGGCCATAGCGGTCACGCGAACGGCGCTCGCGCTGGCCGTTGCCACCTTCCGCTTCGGCGGGAGCTGCGGCCGGCTCCGTGACAGCGGTTGCCTCAGCGCTCACCAGGGTCTCGGCCGCAGCGGTCGCCAGGTTGGCCTGCTCGGTGCCGACGGTTCCTTCGGCCGGGCGGTGTTGTTCCTCGGCACGCGGTGCACGCTCACGGCGCTCGCCGCGGCCTTCACCACGTTCGCCACGCTCACCGCGCGGAGCACGTTCGCCGTTGCGGCCTTCGCCTCGTTCGGCACGCTCCGTGCGTTCGCTCCGCTCGGCGCGCGGTTCCCGCGGCTCACGGGGTTCGCCACGTTCGGCGCGCTCGCCCCGCTCTCCGCGGTTGCGTTGCTCGCCATTGCGGGCGCCGCGCTCCGGGCGCTCGGTCTTCACGGCTTCCGCCGCCGGGGCGGCAGCGCTCGGCTCGGTACTCGTGGTCTTAGCTTCCGCTTCGGTACGCTGGCCCGGGCGTTCGCCACGGCTGCCGTCACCACGGCGGCCGCCGCGGCCACCGCGACCACGGCCCTCGCCACGGCCTTCACCACGTTCACCACGGCGGCCGGCATCGCGGCTGCCGCGGCCGTCGCGACGCTCTTCCTTCTTCTCGCCAGCCTTCGCCGGCTCAGCGGCGGGCTCGGCGCCGAACAGGCTCTTGAGCCAGCCGAAGAAGCCACCGGTACCGGCGGCGGCTGCCGGCTTGGCAGCATGCGCGGGCTTCTTCGGCGCTTCGGGCGGCGGGGCCACCGGCTTGGGCGGCGCCACGGGGGCCGGCACGTCGGGCAGCACGCCCTTGATGACCGGAGTCTGCTTGTTGGTTGGCTCCTGCGAGCGACGCGTCACGGCGGTGGCGTCCTCGATTTCCTCGGCCATCTTGTAGCTGGCTTCGATGTGGTCCAGGCGCGGGTCGTCGTGCTTGAGGCGCTCGAGCTTGTAGTTCGGCGTCTCAAGCGACTTGTTGGGCACCATCAGCACGTTGAGGCGCTGCTTGAGTTCGATCTTGGTGATCTCGTTACGCTTCTCGTTGAGCAGGAAGGAGGCCACGTCCACCGGCACCTGCACGTGCACGGCAGCGGTGTTGTCCTTCTGGGATTCTTCCTGGATGATGCGCAGGATCTGCAGCGCCGAGCTTTCGGTGTCGCGGATATGGCCGGAGCCGCCGCAGCGGGGGCAGGGAATGGAGGCGCCTTCCGAGAGGGCCGGGCGCAGGCGCTGGCGGCTCATTTCCATCAGGCCGAACTTGGAGATGGTGCCGAACTGCACGCGGGCGCGGTCCTGGCGCAGGGCGTCGCGCAGGCGGTTTTCCACCTCACGACGGTTCTTGCTCTCCTCCATGTCGATGAAGTCGATCACGATCAGGCCGCCGAGGTCGCGCAGACGCATCTGGCGCGCCACTTCGTCGGCGGCTTCCAGGTTGGTGCGGGTCGCGGTTTCCTCGATGTCGCCGCCCTTGATGGCGCGCGCCGAGTTGACGTCGATCGACACCAGCGCCTCGGTGTGGTCGATCACGATGGCGCCACCCGAAGGCAGGTTGACTGTGCGGGCGTAGGCCGATTCGATCTGGTGCTCGATCTGGAAGCGGCTGAACAGCGGCGCGTTGTCACGGTAGCGCTTCACGCGCGCGGCATGCTCAGGCATGACGTGGGCCATGAACTGCTGGGCCTGGTCGTACACGTCGTCAGTGTCGATCAGGATGTCGCCGATGTCGCTGTTGAAGTAGTCGCGGATGGCGCGGATGACGAGGCTGGATTCCTGGTAGATCAAGAAGGCGCCCTTGCCGCCCTTGGCGGCGCCGTCGATGGCATTCCACAGCTTGAGCAGGTAGTTCAGGTCCCACTGCAGTTCCGGCGCGCTGCGGCCGATGCCGGCGGTGCGCGCGATGATGGACATGCCGTTGGGGTACTCGAGCTGGTCGAGTGCTTCCTTCAGCTCGGCGCGGTCATCACCCTCGATGCGGCGGCTGACGCCACCACCGCGCGGGTTGTTGGGCATCAGCACCACATAGCGGCCGGCCAGCGAGATGAAGGTGGTCAGCGCCGCGCCCTTGTTGCCGCGCTCTTCCTTTTCCACCTGCACCAGCAGTTCCTGGCCTTCCTTGATGGCATCCTGGATGCGCGCCTGGCTGACCGACACGCCTTGCTGGAAGTACTGCTTGGAGATTTCCTTGAACGGCAGGAAGCCGTGGCGGTCTTCGCCGTAGTCGACGAAGCAGGCTTCCAGCGACGGCTCGACGCGCGTGACGACGGCCTTGTAGATGTTGCCCTTGCGCTGTTCGCGCCCTTCGATCTCGATTTCGTAGTCGAGCAGTTTCTGCCCATCCACAATCGCCAGGCGGCGCTCTTCTGCCTGCGTGGCGTTGATCAGCATGCGTTTCATGGCTTGCTTTCCTTTTCATCATTGCACATGCCCAATGCGGGCCAACGATGCCGGAACTGACGCCGTGAAACGAAGGGAATTGCCGGAGAACCGGCGGCTCAGATCATGAGCCGCGGTGTAGGCGCGTGGATGGAGGCGAGGGGGATCGGTTGTGGAGTGGCCACCGGCAGGGCGGCTCTTTGTGCCCGCGGGGCGGGCACTGACGGCCGATCCATGCCCTCGGACAGCGCAAAGCAGCGCTGCAGGCAGGTGAAGATCAGGCGCATCAACACAAACATTTCGCTTTGATCCGTCTGCCAGCTACGCGCTGGCAGACTTGGGTATTCCGTATCAGTGTTTCATGGCGTCGGCTGCGCCCTCCGCTCCACAGGCCACGGCAAGCAACTGGCTTGCGGTCTGCGTGCAAAACGGGTGGTGGCATCGACCTTCCAGCGTGGCCGGTGGCGTCATGTGGACTAAACTCCAGACAAATCAACCACTTACAGCGCGTCGCTAGTGAAACACATTATAGGGGGCAAAACGCCTGCCGCCACACCCCAGGTGAAATTGGTCGAAGTCGACACGGAGTCGGCCGGCCAGCGCCTGGACAACTTCCTGCTGCGCCAGCTCAAGGGCGTGCCCAAGACCCATGTCTACCGCATCATCCGCAGCGGCGAAGTGAGGGTTAACAAAGGCCGTGCCAGCGCCGACACACGGGTCGAGGCCGGTGACATGGTGCGGGTGCCGCCAGTGCGCCTGTCCGAGCGGGCCGCCGACAAGGCCGAGGCCATGGCGGGGCTGGTGGCGCGTGGTGCGCCGGCGCGCGAGTTCCCGGTGCTGTTCGAAGACGAGGCGGTGCTGGCCGTCGACAAGCCGGCCGGGGTGGCGGTGCACGGTGGCTCCGGGGTGAGCTTTGGCGTCATCGAGCAGTTGCGCATGGCGCGGCCGGACGCGAAGTTCCTGGAACTGGTGCACCGGCTGGACCGCGAGACCAGCGGCATCCTGCTGGTGGCGAAGAAGCGCAGCGCGCTGAAGGACCTCCAGGACCAGTTCCGCGAGCGCGAGACCGGCAAGACCTATCTGGCGTTGGTGGCCGGCCAGTGGCCGTTGAACAAAAAGGTGCTGGACAAGCCGCTGCACAAATACCTGCTGGAAGACGGCGAGCGCCGGGTCAAGGTGGTCGCCAAGGACGACCCGGATGGCATGAAGTCGGTGACGCTGGTCAAGGTGCGCGAGCGTGCCGCCGGCCCCCTCGGCCCGGCATCCCACGGCTACTCGCTGCTGGAGGTCACCATCAAGACCGGCCGCATGCACCAGATCCGCGTGCACCTGGCCTCGGAAGGCCTGCCCATCGTCGGCGACGACAAGTACGGCGATTTCGAGTTGAACAAGGCCCTGCAAAAACCCGCCGATGGCCCGCCACTCAAGCGCATGTTCCTGCACGCCTGGCGGTTACAGTTCAACCATCCGGCCAGCGGCGAGCGCATCGAGCTGCTGGCGAACCTGCCGCCTGAACTCGACCAGTTTTGGGTCCATGCCCAGTCCGCTCATGCCTGAAGTCAGCTTTCGCCCGCGCCAGTTCGACCTGATCGCCTTCGATTGGGACGGCACGCTGTTCGATTCCACTGCCATCATCACGCGCTGCATCCAGCTGGCGGTGCGCGATGTCGGCGGCACCGTGCCTACCGATGAGCAGGCGGCCTACGTCATTGGCATGGCGCTGATGCAGGCGCTGGCCCATGCCGCGCCGGACGTGCCGGAAGAGAAATACCCCGAGCTGGGCGCGCGTTACCGCCACCACTACATGGCGCACCAGAACGACATCAGCCTCTTTGCTGGCGTGCTGGACATGCTGGCCGATCTGAAGGGTCGGCACCACTGGCTGGCGGTGGCGACGGGCAAGAGCCGGCGCGGCTTGGACGAGGCGCTGCACGCGGCCGAACTCAGGGGCGTATTCGACGGCTCGCGCACGGCGGACGAAACGGCAGGCAAGCCGCATCCGCTGATGCTGCAGGAGCTGATGCGCGAGTTCGGTGTCGAGCCCGAGCGCACGCTGATGATTGGCGACACCACGCACGACCTGCAGATGGCACTCAATGCCGGCTGCGCCAGCGTCGGCGTGAGCTACGGCGCGCACGAACCGACCGCTTTCCATGCGCTGCAGCCGCGCCACGTGGCACATTCGGTGCGCGAGCTGCATGACTGGCTGCTCCAAAATGCTTAGCCCCCACGGTCGTCACTGCGTGTACTCCCTGCCCCCCGAGGGGGCCGCTGCCGGCCTTGGGGCGGCCCGGCGGCCGGCATCCGCCTGAGCGACATGGACGCGCTCATACCCTTGTGCAATTCGGCGGACCTGGCCGAAGGTAGTCTGGCCGTGCCCTTCGATGTGGTCTACCACGGCCAGACCTGCCGGGCCTTTGCCGTCCGCTTTGAGGGGCAGGCCCATGCCTACCTCAACCGCTGCACCCATGTGGCGATGGAGATGGACTATCAGCCCAACCACTTCTTTGATCCCACCGGCCGTTGGCTGATGTGCGCCACGCATGGCGCCGTCTACGCGCCCGACACCGGCGCCTGCCGCGGTGGGCCGTGCCGCGGCGGCCTGGTCAAGATCCCCCTCACCGAGCAAGACGGTGTGGTGCACTGGCATACTGCCTACAACCTGAAACCCGTCGAGTTTTGACATGAGCGATACCCCCCGTCCTGATTCCCCTGATGACATGCAAAACAGCCCGTCGGAGCCCACGCACAAGGCGCCAGCAGCTATCAAAAATGGAGCGGGCCAGGCTGGCGACGTGCCGGGTTGGGAACGCAGCGTGCTGGAGAAACTGGTGTTTGCCACGCTGGAGGAGCAGCGCGCGGCGCGACGCTGGCGCCTGATCAGCCGCCTCGGCTGGCTGGTGGTGATCGCGCTGGTGGTCTGGTTCAGCGTCGGCCCGGGTACACCGACCAAGAGCACCATCACGCCGCACACCGCGATGGTGGCGATCCAGGGCGAGATCGCCTCGGGATCGGAGGCCAGCGCCGAGTTGGTGGTGTCGGCCATGCGCAATGCCTTCGAGGACCACGGCGCCCAGGCGGTGGTGCTGTTGATCAACTCGCCTGGCGGCAGCCCGGTGCAGGCCGGCATCATCAACGACGAAATCCGGCGCCTGAAGGCCAAGCACAACAAGCCGGTCTACGTGGTGGTGGAGGAAGCTGCGGCCTCGGCGGCCTACTACATCGCGGTGGCGGCCGATCGCATCTACGTGGACAAGGCCAGCATCGTCGGCAGCATCGGCGTGTTGATGGATGGCTTCGGCTTTACCGGCCTGATGGACAAGCTGGGCATCGAGCGTCGGCTGATGACGGCGGGTGAGAACAAGGGCTTCCTCGACCCCTTCAGCCCGCAAACCGAAAAGCAGCGCGTCTACACCCAGGCCATGCTGGACCAGATCCACCAGCAGTTCATCACCGTGGTCAAGGCCGGGCGCGGGTCGCGCCTGAAGGACTCGCCCGAGATGTTCAGCGGCCTGTTCTGGACCGGCCAGCAGGCCGTCGAGCTGGGCCTGGCCGACCAGTTCGGCAATCTTGACTATGTGGCACGTGAAGTGGTGAAGGCCGAGGAGATCATCGACTACACCCAGCGCGAGAACGTGGCCGAGCGTCTGGTCAAGCGCTTTGGCGCCGCCATCGGCGAGGGCGCGGTGAAGGCGCTGCGCACCCTGCCGGCATTCCACTGACGACGCCCGCTGGCGCCGCGGTCAGCCGCCGATGGCAAACACCGCCGGCGTGTACTTGTCCAGCGCCACCGGCTGCTGCTGCCAGCGGCGCACGCTGGCGCTGTGGTTGCGCGCCGTGGCCAGTGTCAGGCCGCTGCTCACCGCCAGCCGCGTGTCGGGCTTGAGCGTCTGCAAGAGCGCCTGCAGCAAGGCGGCATTGCGGTAAGGCGTCTCGATGAAGAGCTGGGTCTGGCCGCTCTTGAGCGCCAGCGCCTCCAGTTCGCGGATGCGCTGCACGCGCGCCGCGCCCTCCTGCGGCAGGTAACCGACGAAGGCGAAGTGCTGGCCCGACAGGCCACTCGCTACCAGCGCCAGCAGCAGCGACACCGGTCCGACCAGTGGCACCACCTCCAGCCCCAATTCATGCGCGGCGCGCACCACCGACGAGCCGGGGTCGGCCACGGCCGGCATGCCGGCCTCGCTCAACAGTCCGACGTCGTGGCCAGCCAGCGCGGCGGCCAGCAGCGGGCGAGCGTCGAAGGCTGTGCTGCCATGGTCACCCTTCTTGTGCACTTCACGCGGCAGCTCCTGAATCTGCAGGGCCTGCAGTGGCTGCGCCAGCGGCAGTACGTCGCCGACGCGCTTGAGGTAGGCGCGCGCCGTCTTGGCGTTTTCGCATACCCAGTGCTGCAGGCGGGCCGCCACCGCCAGCGTGCCCTGCGGCAGCACCTCGGTCAATGGTGTCTGCGCCGTGCAACCGAAGTCCAGCGGGGCCGGCACTAGGTACAGCCGACCTTTGGCGGTGCTCAAGGCCGTGCTCCTGCTGCGAGCAAAGGCAGGCCGGCGGCACGCAGCAACCGCACAGTGCGGATCAGCGGCAGGCCGACCAGAGCGGTCGGGTCGTCGTTCTCGATCGATTCCAGCAGCGCAATGCCGAGTCCCTCGCTTTTGGCGCTGCCGGCGCAGTCGTAGGGTGTTTCGGCGCGCAGGTAGGTCTCGATCTCGTCGTCCGTCAGGTCGCGGAACTTGACGCGTACCGGTGCCAGGTCGGCTTCGGCGAAGCCGGTGGCCTGGCAGACCACGGCCACCGCGGTCTGGAACACAACGGTGCGGCCGCGCATCTGGCGCAACTGGGCCACCGCGCGCTCGTGCGTGCCGGGCTTGCCCAAGGGGCGGCCGCCGAGATCGGCCACTTGGTCGGAGCCGATCACCACGGCCGCCGGGTGGCGCGCAGCCACGGCGCGGGCCTTGGCCAGCGCCAGCCGGCAGGCCAGGTCGCGCGGGGCTTCGCCGGCCTGCGGCGTTTCATCGACGTCGGGTGCGGCAACCTCGAAGGGCAGGCGCAGGCGCGCCAGCAGTTCACGCCGGTAGGGCGAGGTCGAGCCCAGGATCAGCGGACGGGGGGTGGTGTCGGTCATGGCGCCGATTCTCTTACACTGCCGACATGTCGCATGAGTTTGTTGCCCACCGGCTGGACGTCAAGGCCTTGGCCAAGGCCGGTGCCGTCCTGTCCGGACAGGATTCCCTGACCCGATTCGAGCGCCTGCTGGCGGAAACCGGGGCTGCCGGTGCGTCCCGGCTGGTGCACTGGGAAGCGCGTGGCGAAGCGCGCACCGATGCCAGCGGCCATGCCCAGATCTGGCTGCACCTGCAGGCCGAGGTGAGCCTGCCGCTGACCTGCCAACGCTGCCTGATGCCGGTCGATGTGGCGCTGGCGGTCGACCGTTCCTTCCGGTTTGTCGCCACCGAAGCGCAGGCCGAAGCCGAAGACGAAGAGGCCGAGGAAGACGTGCTGGCCCTGAGCCGCGATTTCAACCTGCACGAGCTGATCGAGGACGAGCTGCTGATGGAGCTGCCCCTGGTGCCGCGCCACGAGGTCTGCCCGGCGCCGGTGAAGCTCGCGGTGCAGGATGCGGATTTCGAGGCGGCCGAGGCCGAGAAGCCCAACCCCTTCGCCGCCCTGGCCAGCCTCAAACACGGCAAGCCCAATTGAGGGGCCTTGGGAAACTGGCGCAAAATCAACCAGTTAGGCTATAATTTGCGGTTTCGTGCAGACCCAACCTGCGCAGACCCACCCACCGATTGAATAACCCCGGTCCGGCGGACGCCGCCTGACCTGATTACCAGGAGCCGATCATGGCCGTTCAGCAAAACAAAAAGTCTCCGTCCAAGCGCGGTATGCACCGTTCGCACAACGCCCTGACCGTGCCCGGCATCGCCGTTGAGCCGACCACGGGTGAAACCCACCTGCGCCACCACATCAGCCCCAACGGCTTCTACCGTGGCCGCAAGGTGCTCAAGACCAAGTCTGAAGCGTAAAGCTCGTCCGACTGCCCGGGCCCGACGCTACATCGCAAGTAGCTCGGGCCTTTGTTTTGATGCTGACGTCCGTCGGTTTTCATCTGCCTGATTGCGCAGCCCGCCCATGATCACAATCGCTGTTGACTGCATGGGGGGCGATCACGGCCCCCGCGTCACGCTGGCCGCGTGCCGGAATTTCCTTGAACACCACCCCGATGCCGAGTTGCTGCTGGTCGGCCTGCCCGACAGTCTGGCCGGCTTCCAGCACCCGCGTGCCCGCACCGTACCGGCCTCCGAAGTCGTGGGCATGGACGATCCGATCGAGTTGGCCCTGCGCCGCAAGAAGGACTCCTCCATGCGCGTGGCCATCGAGCAGGTCAA